>NZ_JAGCFH010000205.1 GCF_017650195.1 Ruminococcus sp.
AATAAGCAGTATATCTGTTATCATCCTCAACCTGCTCCGAACTGTATTCTCCTACAATTGACGTTATTATTATATTAAGCTCAAAATCGATTATGCATCGAGTAATTACATGGTAACATTTCAGAGCAAAACGCAAATATCACTTATTTTGCGTTTTTAAATCTGATTATATAACATCTAAGCGCAAATGTCAACTGAAAAATTGATTATTCATGAGTACAAATTGATATCACTTGTTGCTTAGCGAATTATTATTAATTAAATTCATAATCAGCTTATGTATCAATTTATCGACCTTATCCTTATCTCTAAGTTCGTTAACCCAACGGATTGGGATATTGTCACATCCAAATTTAACCCCAGCTAACCCGCCTGTGATACAGGCTGTTGTATCAGTATCATCACCAAGAGCGATTGCCTGCTTTACAGCTTCTTCGTAAGAATGGGCAGTCTTCATTATCATAACAGCGCTTCTGAGACTATCGACAACAT
Organism: Ruminococcus sp.; assembly: GCF_017650195.1. Taxonomy (GTDB): domain Bacteria; phylum Bacillota; class Clostridia; order Oscillospirales; family Ruminococcaceae; genus Ruminococcus. The sequence continues at coordinate 493 of NZ_JAGCFH010000205.1, forward strand.
ATCCGCCACCTTTTCCAATCCATATATCAGGCTCATCAGGCTGAAGTCTGAATAGAAACTCATCTGAATACTCAGGTATATTCGCATATATATCACGCAACTTTTGTATTGCACTATCTAGTGAGATATCAAAACTGTAACCATTAAGAAGCCTCCTTGCAATAAGGCAGTACAAAGCGCAACATACCTGATTAGTGATGTTTCCATGAGTGATTAGGCATTGCTTATGAGCGTCGGTTACAAGATCATCATCTGTTCCTTTATGCCATAATGCTAACGGCAGCACACGCATAAGAGCTCCATTGCCTTTTCCATCAGGACGGACATTACCGCAATTCTCGGGCTTACCACCGCTTTTATACATAGAAAGAGCCATTGATGTCTGTATGCCTACATCAAATACTCTATTATCAACAGCCCATAAACCGTTTTCATACCACGCAAGAACTCTGTCTGAAAAATCTATAAGATCAAAACTACCTTTATAAAGCAGACTATCCAGAAGACAAAGTGCCTGAGCTCCATCATCAGACCATGTTCCTGGAGCAGTTCCTGAATGAGCTCTAATAAATCCTTCCGGCGGAGTCATTTCTATCTGCTCTATCGTCGGTATATCCTCTTTCATGTGGAATTCGTAGGGAACACCGAGAGCGTCACCTATAAGGAGTCCGTAAATACCGCCTTTTATCTTACTGATATATTCTTCATTTGTCAACTTAGTCATGATATCACCTGCCTTTTTCTTCATTATAGCACACACAAATAGTATTTACAATAATCATTATATACAAAACAAAAAGTAGCCCAATAATCAGCCGAATTTTTTCATGTCATACTTCAAAATATGTTTTATTATAACTTCAACACCGCCTTGAGCCCCCAGCTTCTTGCCGAGTTCAACCGCATTTTTTCGCAGCAACTCAGAAGCAATAACTTTATTCGCTTTACTGTGAATGACATCAGCTCTGAACTGTCTGTATGGGATGATGATACCTGCTTTGTTTTTCACAACTGATACAGCATTGTATCTCCGTTCAAAGACTTTACCAGGAACTATCATCTGCGGAACTCCGTGAATCAAACCATCCACAACACTGTTATGACCACCGTGGTTTATAAACAATACAGCCTCTTCAAGGATCTCGTTAAAGTTCCAATACGGAGCTATATGAATATTGCCTTTATTCTTCACCTTCATGTACTTTGAAGCTATATACACTTCATACTCAGAACCTCTGAAAGCCTTGCTTATCTCTTTCTCAGTCATTGCTGCAGAGATTGTACCGTTCCCCATATAAATGACTATCTTGTTTCTGAGCTGTTCAGATATACTGGCTTTTTTCAGCGAACCGCAGAAAGTAACGTTTTCTTTTTCAATAGGTTCAAGCTCATGGATACTCGGACAAAAACACTCATCAGCCCAGTCAAAAAGCTCCAAAGCAGAGTTGACCTGCGGAAGCCCCTTCTCTTTCATATACCTGTTCACGCCTTTTGCGAGCTTAAGAGAAGCTGCATATTCAGGCTGAGTAGGATAACTCACAGTTGTACAAAGCCTCTTTTTTTCTAGTTTTGCAGCAATAATAGCGGGTAAACTGAATTCTGAATAAACGATATCAGGCTTGAAGTTCCTTATGGTTGTTCGAATGCTTGCTACGCTTTTCAAAAGATAACTGTAAACTGAATTACCCGTGAACCAAAGGACTTCATCAAAGCTCCTTACAGTTTTCCTTGATGTGAGGCCTATCTTCTGTGCCACAGGAAACACTTTTGAAGCTATAATCTCAGGCATTCCAAGCGGGGCAGGAACGTCAAGAAAATAGTTCTTTATACCGCTTATTTCTGAATAGTTAACATCTTCAGCAATACAAGTCGCAACATCTATCCCTGAAGCAGACGCACTTTCGGCAATCAGCTTGCAACGTGAGAACGGCCCTGAGGTCTCAGCCATAGCTGCCATTGGTACTATAAGTAGTCTCATAATAATTCTCTTTCTTATTGTGTTTTCACTCAAACTTCTTTGCCTATAAGTTTAATTATCTCAGATTCATCGGCATTTGGATATAGTTGCTGAACTCTGTCAACTATACGCTTCCAGGACTCATGTGGAGTTTCATCATACGCTGAAGTAATTCTTTCATATCCCCATACAGCTTCTGGCGGCAGCAACACCGAAACAGGCATACCATACTCTGCACCCTTCTTATTCCTGCGCCTATGAAAGTCCGCTATAACAAGATAAGTTTTCATCATAAGGTCTGTTGTGATGCCAGGAAAGTTCTTCTCGCCATCTTTCCCGAAGCCTGCCATCTGTTTAAGCTCAGTTGACAGTATCTGCTTATCTGTCCAGATAATATCACCGTTACTATTTGTTTCTGTAAGAACGTCCATTATAAGCTTCTCGCGGCGGTTTACCTTACTATCCTCCCATGCGGAATCAAAGTCATAACCGTCACGCCTGTAATTTGCAAAATATGGCAGCCATTCCAGGCTGATGAAGCCGGCCTTCTTATCAAAGAACTTGCCATAAGCTATTTCATGTCCTGCCGCTATTATTTCGCGCCACTCCCATGGATCCTGCTCCCTATCCCCTGTCCACCAGTAATCGGTAGAAACGTGCTCCTCTACAGAAAAGCCTTTGACTCCATTGCCGAAAAGTGGTAAAAATCCCACCTCATTTATCCAATTTATTAACTCTTTCGGACTGCGTATCCTGTAGGGATCGTCCCACGCAAGTCCGTGTATTATCCATTCACCGTTCTCTACTAACATAACCTGCTCCTACTTTTTTCTTCATTATAGCACACACAAATAGTATATACAATAATCATAATATACAAAACGAAAGATAGCTCAAATCAGCTGCCTCTTCATTTTCTGTACAGTTTAGGTATATGGTCTGGAACTATTGAACTAAGATATGCAGTAAATCGTTCAAATCCCTCTTTATCAAAACCAGGTACAGAGCAAATTATGGTGAATTCAGTATCATCGTAGTAGCTGTACCAGCCTGTTTCATAAAAACCGTTTCTAAGATAAAAACTACGTCTTCGAAGTCTGATAGCATTATTATCACAGCTATCATCAGGCGTCTCGAACTCTGCTACTATCTGCGCATCTGGATAGCGATCAATAAGAAGCTTTAAAGCCTGGCTACCTATACCTGCTGATTGTTTTTCTTGACTGACTGCAAAATAGGCAAGATAACGAATGCTTGCATACTTACGAACTATGAAAAATCCGACTATAGCATTTGCAGCATATATTCCCAATATTTCAATTTTATCAGCCGTATCAGAAGCATACATATCATCAAGGGAGTTCCTTTCGTATTCAGGAAAAGCTTCTTCATTGATTTTGTCTGCTATCTGTTTATCCACTGAATTTTGTGACAGTGTTTTCAACTGCATCATAATTCTCCTATTCTACAGAATTCAATGACTGTATTATCTTTACATATTTATCTGCTAGATTTATGGAAAGCTCACCGTGATAAAGTGCCGAAAGCTCATGTAATGTACAATTTGAGATAGCTTCTTTTATAATCTGAGCAGAGCGTTTTATTCCTTTGAGTTCCTTTTGCCCATAATACAACTGAACATTAGCCGAACATTTCTTTATTGAGTCCTTCAGTGTGTAAGATGTATTTGCCTGCAAAAAAGCGATCATATCATCTTTGGTTACCGCACAGGTATCACGATAGTAATCGCTAAACAAATCTTCCTTCATGTGCAGTGATCTGAACTGGATTTCCGAGAACCATTTCTTTTTTATAAGGGAATAGGTGCAGTTTATGGACGGCTTCATAAGCATGTTTGTCAGCTTTGAAGGTATGACAACTGTACTTTCAACAAGTGCGTGCTGACATATATTGCCTTGCTGAGAAAGCATTTCCAGCAGTATCTGCCCTCCAAGCGATAATCCTCCAATAAAAAACACCTGACCGTTAAGATTTTCTTTTATAAAGTCAATTATCTCAGCTGCATTGTTTTCAATCGTACTGAAATGTGCATCACTGCCCGCATGGCCATCCAATATCGGCAATATCACATGGTAGTCATTTTTCAATAGCTCTGCTTCTTCACGATAGTTCCACCATGATAATCCACCACCGTGAAGCAGAATAACAGTCCTTGAACTGTCTTTCCCGTATTCCTTGTATTTCATATATTAATCCTGTTATTTATCATCATTTTGAAAACTTTATCTTTGATAAGCAGCTTCATAATAGCCGGCCATATAACTATAATGAAGGACATCATAATGAAGTTCTTTGCAAATGCTCCCCACTGCATACCGAATACTGATTCCAGCGGTGAATCGCAGAATGTTATTATAAGCATGGTTGTAACAGCGCCTACTATTCCAAGTACAGCAGTTTTCAGCGATGGAGAAGGAACGTATCTAAGCCATTTTTTCTCGACATATCTGGAACTGCAAAAAGCAGTAAACCTGCCTATACAGCTGAATCCATCTTTCACCATAGCCTTAGGATCAACGAGAAGTTCATCGTTCACGATGCCACTCGGATATGGCTTTACAGAAATATATACCAGTGCCAATATACCAAAAGCTATTCCTCCTGCCAGTAACATATTCTCCTTTTCCTTATGATATGACAGGTAAGCAAACAGCTTTGACATACCAAATACAACAGCAGCTCCAAGTATTATAGATGTGAGAACATCCTGTGGAGTATGTACACCCAGATAGTTTCTTGAAAAAGCAGTGAGCAGTATCATAAACAGACAAATGAACGATATCCACATTTGATTTTTAGATAACTTTTGAGCTAAACAACCATAAATCGAGGTTGCATTTGCAGTATGTCCACTGGGAAATGAATAGCCTGTTGCGGTTTTTACTGCATTTCCGGCAGGAACAATACGGCTGTCCCTTATCCATGGTCGATAGACGCAGGCAGTCAGTTTTATGATAACAGCAAGCACTGAACTCAAAGCATATGATGAAAGTATATACAGACCAATACGTTTATTCGTACACCAATATATAAAGGCAGGTATAAGTACCAAAAATGTAATAGCTAAAAATGATACAAGCTCCATAAACGGCGTAAGTACATCATTGATTCTTTCTCTGAAACGCTGCAGCATTAATAGATAATCAATATCCATTTGAATTGCTCCTTAAGTTTTATAAACTTATAATAGTTTTGGTTTCATATCAATTATACATCACATATATTAAAAAATCAACCACAGAAAGGGCTTTATGAGGTACTCATACCACCTAGGATTGATTTTTAACTCTGCTTATGATATAATGGGAAAAACGAGAATATGATATTGCTAAAAGGAGGTCGCGCTATGAGCAGAAGCTATAAAAAGAATCCCATTATAAAGGATAATAATAAAGATTCAAAATTGGCAAAGCAGCACGCAAACCGACTGTTCCGCCGCTGCATTTCAGAGCGCGAACTGATTGCAGGCAAATCAGGTCTGCACCGCAAATATACCGAAAGCTGGGACATACATGACTATGTAAGCCGCTGGACAAAAGCTGAAGCTGAAGCTGACTGGGAACATGAAGAATTACTTATAAAAAGCGGCAAAAGTTACGACAAGAGTAATATTTTGTGGCATCGTATCTACAGAACTAAAGAACGTTTCATGAACTACTGGGCAAAATGCGCGAAACGTAAATAGAGGATAATATAAATGGATAATTTCTATGAAAAGATAAATGAAGAATGCGGTGTAAGATTACCTTTTTCAGATGAACAGGACTGGGAATGGTGTGCCGGCGATCCAAAGCACACATCTGACTATATCGCCTTCTATAACAAGTATTCTGATAATATGAGCAAATGGCAGAAATATCTTGCCGTTAATCTTATCATCCAGGGAATCGAAGATCTTATGGAACAAGGAGAAGATCAAAGTATTATCGACACACTTTGGTCTGAAACAAAAAAGATACTGCTTAAAGATGATCACCGTTATTCGATTTATGCATGGTCCTGTCGTAATCAAGAACTTGAAGAATGCTGGCTTATTACACCGAAAATGAGAGAATTGTTATGACAGAAAGTAATATTCAAAGCAATAATAATTCATCATCCACTCATAATATGCCTGATATAATAAAGCGGTATTCTCTGTTCCTTGTGGGACTGTTCATCGCTTCAATGGGCGTCGCTTTCTCGGCAAAAGCTGGTCTCGGAACATCACCTGTTGCATCCGTGCCATATTCGGTATCACTTGTAAGTTCACTATTATCCTTTGGCGGCTGGCTGAATTTGCTTAGTGTGATACAGATAGTTATACAAGTCATCGTACTGAAAGGGAAATGCAACTATATCGAGATAGCAATTCAGACTGTTCTGGCCTTTGTATATGGTTATCTTACAAATTTTTCTGTATGGCTCATAAAGGATATTAATGTCACAGCTTACCCAATGCAGTTTGTATTTATGCTACTTGGCTGCTTCATACTTGCACTTGGCATATGGATACAGCTGAAAGGTGCAGTTGCAATGCTGCCTGGAGAAGCTATGAACCGTGCTATCAGCAAAGTATTCAGTTTCAGATACGAAAATGTTAAGATATTCTTTGATATTCTATACATAGCTATTGCGGCTGTGATATGCTTGATTTTCCTTTGCAAGCTTAAAGGAGTCCGCGAGGGAAGCATCATTGCAGCAATACTGGTCGGAAATATAATCAAGATGTATAACTTCATTTTCAATAAAGTAGACAGCAAAAAATCATAAAGACAATGCAGTACACTGTCATCTGTTGATGTGATGAAATTTAATAATAACAGAGTAGCAATTTCACGGGTGAGTTTCTTTTTTACAGAAAAAGGACAAGCGAACGCGTTGTTTATAATAGTTATTTCAGGAATATACAAAGCACTTGTCACTAATTGGACAAGTGCTTTGTGTTTATTAAGCTTTCATACAATCCAATTATTACCGTGGACGGCAGTAATGATAATCAAGCATAAATTCAAATTCATACCCCTGCGGATTATTTTTGAATACTTCTCTTTTCCGGAGATCGCCGATATAATCCTCTGCAATCCCACACTCCTGATTACGATGATCAACATAATCAAGTGATGTCAAAAGATCGCGCAGTTTTTCTACACGATCGATATTGGTTACTTCATAGGCATCACGCCAGCTCCAGTCTCTTTCATCTGTATTGAGATCTGAATCAAGTACGCAGCATCTGCTGTATATATAGGAACAAACTTCACGCATAGCAGCTCTCGGCACAATAGTATAGAGATTTCCTTCCATACCTTCTTCAAGCGGATACTGTTTTTCCATGTATTTACCGCATATTCTGAAAATTGCCGGTGGAAGATCCATGAATATGCTGCTGTTCCACCAGCATACTTCTACAAATCCACTGTAAAAAGAGGGATTTTCAGACATAGAGATCACTTTTGAACCAGAGATAATATCGCCGGTCAGTTTGTCCTTGATACGTACTTTTATATCGAAATCAAAGCTCATTGATCACACCTCCGTGCTTTTCAAACACATAGAAAAGCAATCTTTAATGAATCCATTTTTCACCAAACTGTTTATCATAAAACTGTCGCAGATCATCTATGTCATAATTACGGTTCAGGTATATTACTTCATCTGCAATATGCTTTATAAATTCATCGCTTCCGACAGGAAGTATAACAAGTGCACCGCTCTTTGTAAGCTCCCTCAATGCCTTCATTAAGCAGGACTGGCA
>NZ_JAGCFH010000206.1 GCF_017650195.1 Ruminococcus sp.
CGCATGGACCTGATCTTCCTCACACAACAGAATATATGATCTGAGCCATTTCTACCAGAATGTAGAAAAGGCTCATTCTAATTTGTAAGTAATAAGGTGAGATTTGGTCTGAATATGTTTCACTGAGTGAAGATCTTGCAGGTGCTTTTAACTTGACGATTTTTTCATTAATTGATAGAATAGAAAAAATGACAGTAGAATTTTTTTGAAAAAAATGAAACACTTTGCAAAGTCAGATTGAATGTTATAGATGAAAGCACATTCCATGGATACTTTCGAAAAAAACAGGAGGACAGTCATGACAGGATCTGAGTATAGTGCACTCTACCGAGAATCGCCTGATAGAGCGTATGACGCACTGTTTGACAGCTACTGCGATTATGTTTATGCAATAGTATATAATAAACTTAGAAACGTTGCTTCACGCGAGGACATTGAGGAGTGCGTGTGTGATATTTTTGCCGATATATACTTCGGTTATGATGTGAAAAGTGAATTCAGCGGAGATATGAAAGGCTACGTTTCTACAGTCGCTAAGCGCAGAGCTATAAATACCTATCACAGCCTTAATGCAAGAGCTGCACATACATCTGAAGCGTCGGAGGAAAGTCTTGCTCAAATGAAAGCGGATACAGATATTGAATACGACCACGGCGAGAAAGAGACGAGGTCCATCTTGCTAAGCAAGATCAACGAACTCGGCGAGCCTGATTCCGCTATCATAATTCAGAAGTATTATTACGGACGCACATCGAATGAAATAGCGAAGCTTTTGTCGATGAATGCTCGGACGGTCCGTACACGCGCGGCGAGAGCACTTGAAAAACTCAAAGAATCACTGACAGCTGTCGGTATCACATTATAAGGAGGGAGCACTATGAAAGAGGAGCGCATATTTGATGTACTTGAAAACGCAGATGACAAAGAGGTTGAGCTTCTTGCGGAGCTTCCTCTGCTGACTGATGAAGAGAAAAAGAGGATGAAAAAAATGAGTAAGAATAAATTGAATGAAAAATTTGAGGAAAGCAAAATGGAAGATCAGGTAAGCGGCGTTGAGCGCTATGACAGAAGGATAAGTATAAATCGCATTGTTTCCATAGCAGCTGTTGCAGTGCTGTGTGCAGGCGGCGTACTTGGCGGTTTGCATTTTATAAAGAAAGGTAATTTCAACAATTATCACGGCAGCAGCGAGTATGCAACAGAAGTTACTGATTCTTCATCAGAGACCACAACTGAGACTGAAACTGAGCCTGTTACAACTACGGTAACAACAGCTATGAATGCAGTTGAACCAGTGATAGTACCAGTAACTGCAGAGCCTCATGACGATGTACCGGAGGTTATTACGGGAGAGTGGCTGCGCGAGAGATGTCTTAACGCCACACATTACTATGATAAGTTCTCTGCGGATATTCATAACTTCATTGCAATGTACGGCTATAATCTCGACGATTATGAAATAAACGGAACTGTAAAAATCGATAATACCGCCATGAACGGTGAGATGTATGAGGAGATGTCTTCGGCGGAAAGAGAGACTTGGGACAGGACATACAATATATTTCTGAACAATATCTATGTTAGATTGAATCAGAATGATATTGAGGCACTGAATAATAATGATGAAGGAAAGTTTTGCACTATTGAAAGCGTCGATAAATTCTACAAGAATGATAGCTTCAAGCCTGACAGACCCTTACTTAGCGGATGTCTGAGCTTCGTTGGCTTTGAGAATAAGAAAGTGCGTAATGACGGGATAGAGGATATTAAAAATGAAACTTCGTGGACAGTGACAGGCGAAAGATATGAAAACGGAAGAAGGATAGCAAGCGTAAGCTTCAGCTATGAGTTGCTCCGTGAAGGAAGATATGAACCAAGGTATATTACAGCTGATTTCGATGCTGAAACAGGAGTGTGCGTTGCTTCTGAGACACGTACTGACGATGAATATAGAGGAAATGGTTATCTCTTAAAAAGCTTCAAGGCAACGAATTATAAGTTTGACGACGAAGCGGAAGCTCCCATGACAGCGGCCGAAGTAAGAGAATATATGGAAAGCAACGGATATGAAGCGAATTCTTTTACTTCAGATTATCAGGTCGAAAACATAGGCTAAAGCAGAAAAAGCGTGTTGCTAATAGTTCTTTTTTACCTATTATTGTTGACTTCTTTTTTTAAAAATGATATAATAAAGTTAAATCAATTTATGTCATAAAAGTCGCACACTTCGTTAATGAAAGGAATCATAATATGAAGAAGTTCAGAAAAGCTTTATTATCACTTTGGGTTTTAACACTGGCTATTACAGCGACATCATGCGGTCAGAAAACGACAGATAATATCTCTCCTGCTGAAACTCAGACAACAGAATCTGCAAACGAAACGACTACTGAAGCTGATATTCAGACAACAGAATCTGCAAACGAAACGACAACTGAAGCTGATATTCAGACAACAGAATCTGTAAACGAAACGCTTGCTGAGTTTGAAGTGACATCGGAAGACCTGCATGACGGTATATGGGATACAGTCATCACCAAAACGAAAAATGGTTCAAATGTATCCCCTCAGCTTTCATGGGAACCGGTTGAAGGAGCACAAAGCTATATTATTTATATGGTAGATACATCCGCGTCAAACTGGATGCACTGGAAATAAGGAAATATAAACGAAACCAATCTCGCACAGGGAAGCGCAGACGAAAATGAATATATCGGACCGTATCCGCCGGACGGTAAACATACTTATGAGATTTGGGTGTACGCTCTTGAAAAGCCTACTGAAAACATTCCGGGCAAATTCGATGATATCAATGGAAAGTTTGACGATTACAAAGATCAGATCGGTGAAACCTCGAAAATACTTGCAGCCGGTCATCTTTCAGGAACATATAAACACGGAGACTGAAACCTTTTTCAAAAAATGTGCATTATTATGGTGCAATAAGAGGGGGGCGAGGATTTGATCCTCGCCCCTTTTATTTATGAAAAAACACAACAGAGATTGACGGAGATTCTTATCTTTATCTAAATCTCTGGCAAAATACTGTTAAGCGAAGAGAAAGTAGTGAGATGAATGCCGAGAATTTAGATAAAAAAGTATAACATCATAAGCCGATAAAGCGAAAGCTCCCATGACAGCAGCTGAGGTAAGAGAATATATTGAAAGCAACGGATATGAAGCAGATCCTGATCTTTCAGATTATCAGGCCGAAAACCTAGGCTAAATCAAAAAGGCTTACCTTCAGGTACTTTTGTACACTCACGGAGGAAGTGAAATCGTATGGAAAAGAAAATACCCGCCAATTTGAAATGCTCCCCTTTTGTTAGACAATGTGGTATAATAGAGATATACCAATTTGAAATCTAACGAAAGGGGGTATTTTTTAGCAGATCAATAACCATAAAAACAATAAGTTCCTTCCGCCTCATATTTAAAAGTCTATGTCAATTATCGATAGAGAATATGCAATTATGAGGGCGATGGAGATCCTTTAGTTTGAGCACAACAACATCCGGTTCAGTGATTATTTCCACCCCATCAGGGCCTGAATTGTTTTCGTAACAGGTTTCGTTCTGTTTCCTGTCTTCCACCATCTGTTCGCTATGATTACTGTAACCATGATAAATGCCATATATAACACTAAAGTAATTATTACTGACAAGCTGACAGGAATACCGAAACCATTCTGAAATGATTTGTTTTTGGAAATAAAGCCTGATAATGCAAGCAGTGCCAAATATGGAAAAACAGCAAATCCTTCATACTTTTGTTTCCCGATGAATGTTGCGAATAGAATAAATACTCCGCTGTATATAGAATTGAATATCATTATATCAGCTAGGGAAGAAGCACCAATATTTATATAGGCCAGAATATCAAAGATAACATCGTATGTCAGGCATATTATGGAAGTGAAAACGATAGGAGCGGTAATAAACAAGTGCTTTGCGCAGCTGGAAGAAACATAGAATTTGAACAGATATGGTTTGAGAACGCTGAATGCTACGATTATAATCACTCCGACATGTCCAATGCCAAGTGAACTGATCATTGACATATAATCTTCACTTCCAGCTGGATGCGGCTCAATCACGAATAATGTAGACATTAAAAACATGATAAATATACCAACTATTAAAGTAACTGGATTTACTGATGTTTTCAAATATAGTCTGATGGCATTTATAACTTTTTTCATGTTATTATATCTCCTTTAGCTGTTCCATCGTTTTTCCTTATAATTGTTTATCATCAGCTTGAATGATATGGGAATAAGCACAATTGCAGCTGCTCCGGCTGCGATCTGTATCCAACCGAGTCTTCCAGATGTAATAAGGACTGACATTATGCCAATAAGACCAATTATATCTGAAACTATCACACTGATACCACCTCTGATAGCTCCATTCGGAATCATACTTAACAGAGTGCATATACCGATATTCAGCAACAGGAAAAACAACATTGAAATACAGGTAGCAGTACCATACATCAGAATTGGAAATACTGCATTGATAGCGCATATTATTCCTAAAAAAAGGAATATCACTACGATAGCAGTTATCAGATTCCCCACTCGCATTTTTATGTAAGTATCATAACCTCCTTTAACGCTTCTGAAGAGTTTTCCTCCAGGATTTTCTTTCTCGTATGTCATCTGTGAAAGAAGCGTTGTTATGATACCGCCTTCTAAAGCAAGAAATATATTACTCACAATTGCCTTAATGGTAGCTAACATATCATCAGAATTGGCAGATCCGTTATCCAGTCCATTCATCAACAAAACATATAGAACTATGAAAAGATAAAGGCCAAGAGCAATCCCGGTGATGAATAATATCATTTTACTGATACTTTTACCGCTATACAGTTTTAATGCCTCTGAGCAGGTCAAAGGTGTATTATTATTCATCTTCCTCCGCCTTTCTGAGTATGCCGACACTTAGCTGCTGTAGTGTTGGTGTTTCAACAACCGTATCATACTCCCTGAGCATATCACAGTTTTCTGCGAGTGCGATACCTTCAAAGCTTGTATGTCCACCTGCAAAAGAGAGCATAAAAGGTTTTGCTTTTTCACCGTTTTCGGCATCGCCGTGGACGAGTATGTATTTCTGTTTCAGGTCCTCAACGAACCCCTGCTCAATTACTTTTCCGTTTGACATGTAAATTGCATAGTCAGTTGCAAACTCCATATCAGCGATATTATGTGTAGAGAAAAGTACAGATCGTTCACCGTCACGCTCATTCAGATACTCTCTGAATATATCGCATAGCATATCTCTGGCAAGCGGATCGAGTGATGACGCAGGCTCGTCTAGCACGAGAAGCTCTGTATCTCTTGCAAGCACAGCCGCAAGATAGGTACGCATCTTATTACCATCGGAAAGTTTAACAAGTTTCTTCTGTTTCTTTTCTGTCGGATCACCAAGCTTGAATCGCTTGCAGAGCTCTGCGAAATGCTTTCTGTCAAAATTATCGAATCCAAGCTCCATTGAATTTGCTATCGTTTTGAGCGTCCAGTCAAGTGGAAAAAAGTCTGCTGAGGAGCAGTAGCCGATACGATTCCGGAGTTTGTCATTATCAATATCGCTCATATCACCGAAATAGACCGCTTCGCCGCCGCTTTTGCTTGTAACGCCGCATAAAATGTCAATCAGAGTTGTCTTTCCAGCTCCATTTGCGCCAATCAGTGCCGTTGCAAATCCGCAGGGGATCTCAGCCTGAATTTCGCCGAGCTTAAAATTTTTGTATTTCTTAGTAATGCCTTTGATTTCAATTACATTTTTCATATTTCATTCTCCTCACCCAAGAAAAAATACGCTAATGGAACTTTTCTTACCTTTCTTATTACGAGGATACTCCTTGATACGGGAAATGTATTAAAGATTTATGATCTCACTGCCTCTGCCGGTTTGAATCTCAATCCAGTCATTCTCGATTTTTGTAAGTGTACCGCTTACTGAACTGAAGCCTGTGCATACTATGACTTCAATACCGATATATTCCTTAATTAACTCGTTCATCCTAGAAATCTCCTTTCCGAATTTCTTTTTCATCCTTTGCTTGTTTATGAGCTGCTGCATTCGTCTTCTTTGTTGAATAAGAACAGCTAATAAGATAATGAAGAATATATAGAATAATATC
>NZ_JAGCFH010000207.1 GCF_017650195.1 Ruminococcus sp.
AATATCTGATGATACTTTGGGGTTCAGGCTGTATGGAAGATATATAGGAATTTGGGAACAACCTATGAATATAGGCATTGTCGAGATAAAAGATAGTGAAGGAAAAACAGTAAATATTTTGCCACTTGATAACAGCTTCTCAATTTCTGACGGAGATTATACAGCAACTTTAAATGTAATTTCAAAGGATTATAGCTGTTTCAGTGATAAAATAATCAATTTCACAGTTAAGGATGGTAAAACAGAAACAAGTCTAGATTATAACGTTGAAAGATCAAATTTTACAGATTTTGGAAACGGCGACAGCAACAATGACGAAATTATTGATATGGCTGATAGCGTACTAATTATGCAATCTCTTGCCAATCCTTCAAAGTATGGTGTTAACGGCACGGATGAACACCATATCACAGAGCAAGGTCTTCTTCGTGCTGACATTGACGGAAACGGCGTAACTAACATGGATGCACTTACAATACAGAATTATTTACTTGGTAATTTAAAAATTAAATAACAGAACAGGATTGAAAGACTATGACCAACTTTGGTTTTTTTAGCAATATTGCTATAATAGGGGATAAGAAATGAAAAGGAGCTAAATATGGGACAGAAAGAGATTATCAACAGGGACTCTTACCGAAAATCAAGAAAATGAACCGCGAGGAGCTTACAAAGTTCATTCTCCAGTATGGGGAGCAGTTGCTCGGAGAACAGGGCAAAACAATTGATCTTCCTGCTCTTGAAGCGGAGCTTAGTAAGATAAAGGGTATCGGCGGTAAGCGACTTGAGGAGATTATGGTTGTTATAGAGAAATTTTTATATATTGAATAGTAGGAGGAATATTAATGAGAAAAAAAGCAATAGGCACCGGTATAGCTGCTACATTGATGATTTCGTTAATGCTTACTGTGTTTCCTGTGAACGCTGTAAGTGAAACTGATAGTGAAACTCTTATCACAGCTTCTGAGACTGCTGCCTCAGAAGAATTGCTGACTTTTGAGGAACTATATGCTTTGGAGGAAGACGAACTGAAGCAGTATTGCTTAGAACACAATCTGGAATATAAGAGTAAAGAATATGCTGAAGAAAGGGTTGCCTCCAGACCCATGACTTGGGTAAATGTGAAGCTGAATGACTATTTGCTGAAAGGCGAGAGTGATCTGCTTGAAAGTAACGATTGGAATGCTTTTAATAAAAATAACTACTATGATTATGACTTTGAGAAGATGACATCAGATTTGAATATGCCCGAAAAATACTACAAATTCCATGCCGAAAAAAACGATTTCTCGTACGATTATCATTCCGAGAATGATTCCGACGGTAATCCTAAGTATACTTATCGAAAATACGCAGCGATATTTGTTGAGCCTGATCCGTCTGTTGCAAATGAGCGATCAATTGCAAGGCTGTACCAACTTATATATGTATGGACACAACAGAATCCGATTGTTTATAGAGGAACAACGGCGATTTCGAGGACTGCTCCCGGCAACCCGATAGTTGTTGAAAAACTTGATACTTTGGGAGATATTAATTCTGATGGGTATATCGATGCTGTTGATGCTTCTTTAGTTCTTTCATATTATGCCCGTATATCTACAAATCAGGTAGGAGGATATGATGCGCTTCAGAAGCTTAATGCTGATGTAAATAAAGACAGATCCATCAATGCCGTTGATGCATCATATATACTTTCATACTACGCATATACTTCTACCACCAAGGAAGAAATAATGTCTGTTGAAGAGTATATGAAAAAGAAATAATTATTGATGACGGCTCTATAGATCTACCGATAATTCAATTGAATTAGTAAATGAAAATTATAGGCGGCTTTATGCCGCCTTCTTCTATTTTGCTTAAATCAATTGCTGAATATAGTTCAAACTGAGATGTGATATATGAAAGAAACAAAGGATCGGCATAAATTGAACTGAACCATTTTGTGCTGTACGTACAAAATGGTTCAGTTCATAAAAGGGGCTTTTTGTTATTTGGTTCTCTTCTTGAATGATACGAACGCAAGTACTGATGCAGCTAAACCAGCTGTAATAAGTCCTGCACTACCTTTATCTCCTGTCTGAGGAGAGTTGCTTTTTGCAGTAGCAGCTTTTGTTGTAGTCGTAGCTTTTGCTGTAGTTATAGTGGTCTGCTGTGTTGTTTCTGCATCAAGATCAACGAATTTGATATTGTTGTCATTAGCGTGCTTTTCAGCTTCAGTGCCCTTATATCCGTAGATAGTCAAATTCTGATTATGACCAGAAAATACGCTTTCATGGATATATGTTACACTTTTTGGAATGACGATCTTAGTCAGGTTAGTACAGTCCTTAAAGGCATCATCCAAAATATCAGTAACATTATTAGGAATGGTTATTGAAGTCAGACCTGTACAGCCTTCAAAAGTTTGCAGTCCCACTGCAAGAAAGCTGTCTGGAATTGTTACTGAAGTCAAGCCGGTACAGCCTTTGAAAGTGCCGTAAGCGAAATATTTTATACCTTCAGGAAGTTTAACAGAGGTCAGCCCTGTGCAGTCCTCAAAAATATAATGTCCCATTTCCAAAACAGAATCAGGGATAGTCACAGACGTCAGACCGCTGCACCCCGAAAAAGCACTATTTTCAATTAAATCAACACTATCGGGTATAGTTACAGAGGTCATACCTGTACAGCCTGCGAAAGCTTTGCCGCTGATACATTTGATACCATCAGGGATAACAACATCTGTGTTTTCGGGCATTGTTCCCTTATATTTAAATACGGTCTTTCCGAGGATTATCATTCCGTCAGGCTGATCGTCGTACCACTTTGTATTTTCAAATGCGTCATACATAACATATTCTATGCTGTCAGGGAAGTTGATCGACTCTAATGCAGTACAGTTTTTAAAAGCTTCATAATCAATGTACTTGATGCTGTCAGGCAGTGTAACGGATTTCAAGTTGGTGCAATCCATGAAAAGGCTGTGTGATATCCCTTCAACGCCATTTGGAATGGTTATTGACGTTAAGCCTGTACATTTCTCAAAAGCTGACATTGCAATTGATTTGATACCGTCTGGTATAGTTACCGAAGTAACGTCAGCACGATTATAGAATGCATTACCTGATATTCCTGTAACTTTCCTGCCATTGATCTCAGAAGGTATCACAACTTCTTTGGCAGTTCCTGTATACCTGCCCACATAAGTATCATCATTTTCTGTTACTTTATACTCAAATGATGTGTTTTCGTCAACTTCATAGGTGCCTTGTTCAACGATATTAACTGCTGTAATTGCAGAGCATCTGTCATTAACAGTGTTATTTAACATACAACATGAACCAACGATTGCAAGTGACATAATAAATGGTATTACCTTTTTCATAACTTTACTCCTTATCGTTTTTATTTGATTTCATTCTTTAATGCTTTCCATAATTTTGCATCAAGATCAAAAGAGATCAATTGAGCAGATGCAGTTTTTCTTATACTTATTATACGACATAAAAAGAGAAAACTACGCGCTATTCATATTATATACAGCACTATCGCAAAAATCAAGAAAGAATATATGAACAAGTCTTCAAAATCACGAGGATTTGCTGTATAATTCTTTATTATTAATATAGCGAGAGCTATATACTCAGAAAATACAATATTGCTTATAGATGAAACTACCGGTGCTCTTGATGAGAACACCGAGAAGAAGCTCCTTCAGAATCTGAGAAGCATGACAGATAAAACTGTTGTCATAGTGACGCACCGACCTGCTGCATTGGAGATCTGTGATAGAGTCATTGACTTTACAGATTTGCAGAGTAATAATTAATATATAAAGATTTAGGACGGCGTATGCCGTCCTTTAATTATAATAGTATTTGGTTAATATCCGTGTGACATTCGTGTGACAAACGCTGTATTTTTAACTGATTTCATGTAGTTTTGGCTTCATATTCGCAATTTAACTTGAAGACAAGACAAACGAAAAATGCCGATATTTCAAGAATTACTCGAAATACCGGCATAAATAAAAGTGGTGAGACATGAGGGATTTGAACCCTCGACCCTACGCTTAAAAGGCGTATGCTCTACCGACTGAGCTAATGTCTCACAACAAAATTAATTATATCAAATTTATTATGGCTTGTCAAGGTGTTTTTTATCTTTTTATATATTTGGTCATTACACCAACATTAATTAATGTAATTAGTGCAAATTGACGTTTTTGTTATTTGATGTTGACTTTTGCACTATAACATGATATAATATTTAAGTCGTCAAAAGATGTGCTTGTAGCTCAGCTGGATAGAGTGACTGGCTACGAACCAGTAGGTCGGGGGTTCGAATCCCTCCAGGCACGCTTAAAAGTCTTACGCTTTCACGTAGGACTTTTTTATTTTTATCCGAGAATTGACAACGCTTTCATTCCAAAGAATTCTTGACATTTAATACTTTAAAGGTTATAATAATTTTGTATATACTCGATTAGGAGGTTGTTTATATGCATATACGAAAAATACTGAGTATTATCGCTACGTTTTCTGCCTTATCCGGTTCTACTTTAGTTTATTCCTTATCTGTAAATGCAGCTACAGTTGATGATGTAGCTGCTGTA
Organism: Ruminococcus sp.; assembly: GCF_017650195.1. GTDB lineage: Bacteria > Bacillota > Clostridia > Oscillospirales > Ruminococcaceae > Ruminococcus. The sequence continues at coordinate 4,601 of NZ_JAGCFH010000207.1, forward strand.
GCAAGATCTTATGGCTATTCTGAGGAGGATATCCAGGCTGGTTATAATGCATACTATGAAAATCCTGCAAAATATCCACCTGAGCTTCTTGATCAGGTAATAGCTTATCTTCACGAAGCCGGCAATCAGATAATTGCTACTGCTCCCCAGGAGGAAACATCTCCGGTTCAGACAACAACTACAACTGCTGCCGCTATTTCAGAAGAAAATAATGCTGAAATCCCTGAACCTGTTGAAAGCGGTATTGTTCTTACAGCATCCGATGGTTCAACATTTATAAGGATTAGCAGGGAAGAGTTCATCAGTATGTCTTATGATGAAAAAATGTCTTATGTACACAGCTTTACTCCTGCACAGCAACAGGCTATAATTGATGATCTAAGTCCAGAAGAATATAAAAGTTTGATAAAGCAAAGTCCTGCAGACCAGAAGATACAGATAGTTGGAAAACTGTCTGAAGCAGCAGAAGAAATGGGACTTAATGTTACTGTAGACGAGATAACGGATAATTCTCTTACAGTTGCTATGCGCAACGATAAAGGAGAGCTTCTTAACGTCTCTACTGCTGGCGCTACTGTAGAGGACACAGGCTATGACAGGAGAGGAATCTTGGCTGCATCGACAGCGTTTATAACCATAGGAATCGCTTCAGCTTGCCTTCTTATGCGTCGGATAAAAAAGAACGGAGCGGAGAACTAAATGAGTAATAAACAAACTAAAGATTCTCGTCTTGTATGTATAGCAACACCTTTTATACTGCTTTTTATTTGCGTCGGTATTTTTATAGCAGCTATGATAAAGCCTGCAGACAAGCTTAAGGTATATCTTAATCTTGCTTTTATGGATAATCTGAAAAGCAATCCCGAATCGGCAGGTTCAGGACTTGTTATCAGAGAAAACGATATAATTGATGATTACAGCGGAGATACTTATGAAGAAGGAGAGTTCATACGACCTAAGTTTGGTGAGATGTATGCTATTCTTACTTCTTCAGCTTTTGATCTCCAAATACCTGTATACTGGGGCAGCAATTCCGAGCTATTTGAACACGGAGCCTGTCAGTCTACAGGCTCAATAATTATTGGAGATAAAGGGAATTCTGTTATAAGTGCCCATGAGGACACCTATTTCGCTGATCTTTATAAACTACAAAAAGGCGATAATATAACTTTAAAAACAAATTATGGTGAATTTTCTTACTCTGTAACAGAAACTATCAGCTTCAACAAGAGTGACAGCAAATATGTTTCACCGTCTGAAACATCAAAACTTACGCTCTACACATGTAAAAAGAATGTTCTCGGAAGCTCAGATGAAAGAATAGGCGTTATTTGTGAGCCTGTTTCGAAAAAGTTTTATAAGAAAGCAGGGGAGGGGGAGTCGAAATGAAGAAGATAAGCACCTATCTCCCATCGTTTATTATTTCTGTATTTCTTGTATTTCTTATAATTGCATCTTCTGCGATTTTGCTTGTAGATATAAATGTATCTGCTTCAAAAATCAAGAAACTTGCGGAAAAGAATGCTCTGGAATCAAAAATATACACTGAAATAGAAAAGTATTATACTGATAAATATAATACCACTGGTATTCCTGCGGAAGTATATATGGAAGCCATAAATGATCAATATATCAAAACCTTTGTAGAAGCATATATCGACTCAGCATTTGAAGCCCTGAACAGCAATGGATTAATGAACGAAGTTCATCCAATAAATACAAAGCTTGAGGAAAACATCGACAGCTTCTTCAATGAATTTGCAGATAAAAACAATTATCAGAAGGACGAAAAATTTGACCTTAAGCTCAAGAACACAAAAGACAGCGCTTATATAACTATAGGTTCATTTTGCGATGTATATAAATTTTCGACAATGAGCAGTAAGGGCGTACTTTCAAAATTAGCTCGAATATATTCAAATAGAACTTATGCAACTGCTCTTTTGCTTGGTTCAACTCTGTTTATGTTAATTTTGCTAGTGCTTATAAACCGGAAAAAGAAGATAACTGCTGTATACTGGATAGGAATATCAGCTCTCATATCAGGAATAATAGGAATGATACCCAGTATTTATCTTATAGCAAGCAGATACTACGATTCGTTTTCGATAAAACAGCCTGCTGTCTTTACAGCATTTACAAGCGCTATGTATAAGTATACAGAAGCGTTCATGGCGATTCAAATTGCACTCTTGGTATTCGGTCTTGCTATGGTCGTTATATATGGTATAATCGGCGAGAAGAAAAAGTATCCTAATACAAAACCAACACAGATTGACTGAGATTAATCAGCTGCTTTTATGCAGCTGATTTTGTTTATAATAACTAACTAAAAAATATTATCTATTTTTAAAGAAAATATTGACATTAAACTGTAAATGATGATATAATTGACTTAACGGTTTGACCGGAAATCTTATTATTTTAAGGAGGCAATTATATGGAATCAATCAAAAAATACGTTGCAGAAGTTATCGGTACGTTTGTACTTGTACTTCTTGGCTGCGGAACAGCAATGTTAGTAGGCTGTGATTCAACAAATGGCTGCGGATATATCCTGACAGCACTTGCGTTTGGTCTTGTGATTGTAGGTATGGCATATTGTATCGGCAATATATCAGGCTGTCACATCAATCCTGCAGTTTCTTTGGGAGTACTTATCAATGGT
>NZ_JAGCFH010000208.1 GCF_017650195.1 Ruminococcus sp.
CCATGAGAATATTCATCTGAATACCGACTTTTTTCATTTTCTTTTCCATACAATGCACTCCTTACTATTTTAATACGTTGAGCCGTTCAATGTTGATATCCTCAGTACCAGTCATCTGACAGCCTTTTTCCTTAGCGTATTTGATGTATTCAATTATTTCGGGAGTAATAAGCTCTCCGGGAGCAAGGATCGGAATTCCAGGAGGATAGCACATTACAAATTCCGTGCAGACTTTTCCTGCTGATTCATCAAGAGGAAGTGATACTTTCTCCGCGTAGAATGCTTTTCTCGGAGCTTCAGTAACAACAGGTGATATATACTCGTGACTAAGCATGTCTGCTCCGGTTCTGCTGAAACGGCGTTTTATCTCTGACATAGCGCTTATAAGTCGTTCTATGTCGCGTTTCCTGTCTCCAACAGATATGTATGCGAGGATATTGCCGATGTCACCGAATTCGATTTGAATATCGTATTCGTCACGGAGCAGGTCATATACCTCGATCCCTGCAAGTCCTATCGGTAGCGTGAATACGCTGAGTTTAGAAACATCGAAGTCAAATATACTGTCTCCGTTTATTAGTTCACGGGAATACGCATAGTAACCGCCGATATCATTTATCTCAGAACGAGCGTACTCAGCCATCTCAACTGTCTGGGCAAATATTTCCTTTCCTCCGAGTGCGAGTCTCTTCCTTGAAATATCAAGGCTTGACAGCAGGAGATATGATGCGCTTGTAGTTTGCGTCAGATTTATAACTTGACGCATGTAATCTGCGTTAACTTTTTCTCCCATGAGAAGGAATGAACTCTGTGTCAGGCTTCCACCTGATTTATGCATGCTGACTGAAGCTATATCAGCTCCGGCTGCCATTGCTGTTAACGGGAAGTTATCTCCGAAATAGAAGTGAGTGCCGTGAGCTTCATCAACAAGTACAAGCATACCATGAGCATGTGCAAGATCAGTAATTCGATTGAGATCTGAACATATGCCATAATAGGTAGGATTGTTTACCATTATCGCTTTTGCGTCAGGATTATCCTTGATAGCCTGTTCAACCTGAGATACAGACATACCCAGAGCAATTCCAAGCTGTTTGTTTACATCTGGATTTACATATACCGGGACAGCTCCGGTTAGAATCAAAGCATTGATAGCACTTCGGTGAACATTTCTCGGCATTATGATCTTGTCGCCTTCCTTGCAGGCATACATGATCATGCTTTGAACTGCTGATGTAGTTCCGCCAACCATGAAAAAAGCGTTAGCGGCTCCGAACGCCTGAGCGGCAAGCATTTCTGCGTCTTTAATTACTGATACAGGGTGGCAGAGATTGTCGAGCGGCTTCATTGAGTTGACATCGACATTCATGCAGTCTTCACCGAGAAATTCGGTGAGCTCCATGTTTCCTCTTCCACGTTTGTGGCCGGGAACATCAAATGGTACGACTCTCATGCGTCTGAATTTGCGGAGAGCCTCATATATAGGAGCATTTACCTGAGAGAGCTCAGTCATTTCCGTACACGTTCCTTCCGCTGAATATTTCAATCATTTCTTTCCTCAGAGCATTTGTTATATCAAGTCTGCTTCTGGGAGGAAGCTCATGGACATCCGTATTGAAGAGATAGTTCTGAAGAATGATGTCCTTGATAAGCATTTTAGTATGGAACATATTTGCCTGATAAACATTTATGTCAACTGCATCATATTTATCAAGTATGGATGTGTCGATATAGTTCTGGATAGATGTTATATCATGGTCTATGAATAATTTTTCTCCATCGAGGTTACGCGTAAAACCACGAACACGATAATCCATTGTGATTATATCCGAGTCAAAGCTTCCAATAAGATAGTCAAGTGCGGTAAGAGGTGTGATTTTACCGCAGGTAGCAACATCTATATCTACACGGAATGTTGCAATACTTGTGTCGGGGTGATACTCGGGGTAAGTGTGAACAGTTACATGACTCTTGTCAAGATGAGCGACGATTTCGTTTCCGCCTGCAGGTACCATTGTATCGTCAGCTATCAGGAATGTTGCGGATGCACCCTGAGGGTCATAATCCTGTCGGGATACACTTAGTACCTGAGCACCTATCATCTCGGTGAGGTGAGTCATGATGTCAGTGATTCGTTCAGAGTTGTACTGCTCATCAACATATGCAATATATTCAAGCTGGGCCTTTGGAGTCTTTGCGTAACACACATCATATATATTGAAACTGAGCGATTTTGTAAGGTTATTGAAACCGTAAAGCTTAAGTTTGTTTTCCATAATACACACCTCAAAAAATAAAAAACGTACAGACTGATCAGCCTGTACGTGTAAGGATAGCACTGCGATAGCGCGGCGTGACTTCCAAGTGGTTTCAGAGAGTCTATATAAGCAAAGATACCTTTTACTACTCTTATTGACCTTTCACAAGCTGAGAACTTATAAAAACAATAAGGCAACAGAAGTTGCCAGCCGAATTGGAAATCCGGCGGTCGGCATTTGACCCGCTGTCCGTATGGCGTTTACCCCCGTTTGGCGGGAGTGGTCAAAGATCTTGCTCTGAAACCGAAGCTTCGCTGCAATTTTATTTATTTTACCATAAAATGAGTTCTTTGTCAATAGAAAAAGTACTTTTCCTTAACAAAAAATGTATAGAGAATTATTGGTCGTCAGCTGCGTAAAAACTTGATCGCAAGGAATATGAGAAGTAGTATCTGCCATAAAAGACCAGCAATGTTTATCACCCAGAAATACCAGTGCTTTGTTTTGTGCCTGAAGAGCTTCATTCCGGCGAGAGCACCAGCTGCTCCTCCAAAAAAACCGAAACCAAGTAGAGTAGCTTCCTTTGTTCGCCACTTCTTCTTTTCTGCCTTGACCTTATCGACTTTATATAGGATAAGCGCTATGAGTGACATAAGCGCAAAGAAAACTACGGCACCCAGCAATAAATACTTTTCCATTTTATTCCTCCTGTTCACTTACACTGAAATCTGCGTCAAGAGTGCAGTAAATCTCGTATTCAGGGTAAGCGGTTTTGATTTTATTGATGACTTCATTATAAACAGCGTCTCTGTCAGGCGCGTCAAAACTAATTATGATATCGAACTGTATTCTCTTCTGTTCCTTATCAAGGTAGAATCCATGTGCTTCAAGAACGTGTTGAACTGACATAGCCATATTGTAGATATTGCATCTCAGCTCTTTTTCATTTTCATCCAAATCATTGTATGTGTAAACGCTCAGTGCAGTAAGTATTATTCCATGACGGACGTAAAGCTCAAGTGCAATCTGGCGCTGAAGCTGATCAATTTCACGAGCGGATAGAGTATCTGGGACTTCTATATGACCTGAGCAGTTGAATTTGTCAGGACCATAATCATGGAAGATGAGGTCGTACACTCCGCGTACCTGTGGAAATGAAAGTATGCATTCTTTTACTTTACGTGCTGTTTCAACGCTTACTCTTTGTCCCAGCAGATGCGAGATAGTTGCGGTGAGCATCTCAATACCGGTCTTGATGATTATAATTGAAATTACAGCACCGAGCCATGCTTCAAGGCTTATATGCCATATTATGAAGATTATAGCTGCAGCAAGAGTAGAGGCGGAGATTATGGAATCCATAAGAGCATCCGTGCCGGAGTTTACAAGAGAATCAGAGTTAACACGCTTTCCTGTTTTCTTAACAAAGGTACCAAGCAGTATCTTAACTATTATCGCAACAGTTACTATAATTATTGCTGCAGCTGAATAGTCTGGAGTATCCGGATTTATTATCTTTTTGACTGATTCTACAAATGAAGTGATACCGGCGTACAAGATGATAACTGCTATTATCATTGAGCTGAGGTATTCGGCTCTTCCATGTCCCCAGGGATGTTTTCGGTCAGGTTGCTTTTTTGCAAGCTTTGTACCGATTATTGTGATTAGTGAAGAGGCGACGTCGCTCATATTATTAACTGAGTCAAGAGTGATGGCAATAGAATTGGACAATAGTCCGACGATCGCTTTGAATGATGCGAGAAATACGTTAGCGATAATTCCGATTATGCTGGTCCTGACTATTGTTTTTTCTCTTTTTTGTTCTTCTAGTGAGTGAGTGCTGATTATGTCCGATGACAATGAATTCACCGCCTTAAATTAAGTTGCCTATATTATATCAAAACAGAGTGTGTATTTCAATAGGAAAATGTAAGCGAATACAAATAATTCTTGCTTTTTTTCTTATGGTGTGATATACTTAAACATACTTGATTGATTGGAAAGGAAAGTTATTCTTGAGATCTGATTTCTTGCGAGGTATGAATCATGGAATACCTATCGCACTTGGATATTTGTCGGTATCATTTGGTTTTGGCATTCTGGCTGTTGAAAGCGGTTTGTCAGTTTTTCAGTCTTCAATGATATCTGCTACTAACCTTACTTCAGCTGGTCAGATCGCCGGTGTAGGAGTTATAGCAGCTAGTGGTACTCTACTGGAAATGATACTTGTTCAGTTGGTTATCAATATACGATATTCACTAATGGCTTTGTCACTGTCACAGAAACTTGACAAAACCTTTACTACTCCACATCGTCTGGTTTCTTCATATGGTATCACGGACGAGATATTTGCAGTATGCTCTGCACAGCCTGGTATGATTACTCCTGCATATATGTACGGAATGATACTGATAGCTATGATCGGATGGGTGCTTGGTACGTTCCTTGGAGCATCGGCAGGGGAGATACTTCCTGATTCTGTGACCGCAGCGATGGGCATTGTATTATATGGTATGTTTCTCGCTATAATAATACCTCCCTCACGGAAAAAGAAAAGTGTTCTTTTCGTTACGGTTTTAGCTGCACTTTTAAGTATTCTTTTCAAGTATGTTTTGACTATGGTTTCAGGTGGATTTGCTGTTATAATATGTGCCATAGTGGCAGCTGGTCTTGGAGCACTGCTCTTCCCTGTGTCAGATGATGAAGAGGAGGCTGAATCATGACGGTTGCAGTATACGTTTTTGTAATGGCTGTAGTTACGTACTTGATAAGAATGGTCCCTTTTACTTTTTTCAGAAAGAAGATTAAATCTAAATATGTAAGAAGCTTCTTAAAATATATACCATATGCTGTATTAAGTGCGATGACAATTCCTGCTATCTTCACTAGTACAGGAAATGTCATAACTTCTGTTGTAGGCACAATAGTTGCATTGATTCTGGCTTTCTTTGACCTTCCACTAATTGTTGTTGCTATGGCAGCTTCGCTTGCTGCTTTTCTTACAGGACTATTGTTATGAATATTGCTGTCGGCTTATGCCGACAGCAATACTTGTGTAGGGACAATTCAGTAAGTGAAAACAATATTTTGTTATAAAATAAATATTATTATCTTGCTATTGACTTTAATTTTGATTTGTAGTATAATAATTTTTGTGATTTGCGAGTGTGCTGGAATTGGCAGACAGGCACGTTTGAGGGGCGTGTGTCGACAGACGTATGGGTTCAAGTCCCATTACTCGCACCA
>NZ_JAGCFH010000209.1 GCF_017650195.1 Ruminococcus sp.
ACTCCCTTAGCAGGGGAGCCCCTTCACCACTTGGGTAAATCCGCAAACCGACGAGCGAGAAGCTCACCGATAAAAAAATTGGCGGAGAGGGTGGGATTCGAACCCACGTGACCGTTAAGTCAAACGGTTTTCAAGACCGCCTCGTTATGACCGCTTCGATACCTCTCCATATTGTTCAGCCGAATTAATCAGCTTTTATATTATACCACGGTAAGGAGGAGTTGTCAATAAAAAAACGAGGCGAACCTTTACAATATATTTTCAACATTTTTGTTAAATATGCTGATGAGATGTGTTGACATATCCTGTACCTGGTATAAGCAGGCTGAAAATGCAAATTTCGTGTAAATTTTTTAGGATTTTTCGGAAAATGTACTTTACATATCATTGAATATAGTGTAAAATAAACTATGGATAATTTTTTTGTGAGGTGCTTATATGGAACCAAAGTATAAAAGAGTATTATTAAAGGTCAGCGGCGAAGCTCTTGCAGGTGACAACAAGACAGGACTCAACTATGACGTTGTTACAGATATCTGCAAAAGCATCAAGAAATGTTCAGACGCAGGTGCTCAGGTAGCGGTTGTTGTCGGCGGTGGAAACTTCTGGAGAGGACGTTCCAGCGGCGCTATGGACAGGACTCGTGCAGACCACATCGGAATGCTTGCAACTACAATGAATGCACTTGCTCTTGCAGATGTTCTTGAATCTCTCGGCTGCACTGTACGTGTGCAGACAGCTTTACAAATGGCTGCGATAGCTGAGCCCTATATCCGCAACAGAGCCGTAAGGCATCTCAACAAAGGTAGGATCGTCATATTCGGCTGCGGAACAGGAAATCCGTTCTTCTCCACAGATACTGCTGCGGCTCTACGCGCAATGGAGATACAGGCTGATATTCTCCTCAAGGCTACCCTTGTTGACGGCGTATACGACAAGGATCCCCACAAATACGATGATGCAAAGAAGTACGATACTCTCACCTTCACACAGGTCATCGGACAGGATCTCGGCGTAATGGACAGCACAGCAGCCGCTATGTGCCGCGATAATCACATGAAAATGCTGGTATTCGATCTCAGCCGTCCGGATAATATCTATGATGCGATAATGGGCGGAAATATAGGTACTGTTGTCAGTGAATAACGAAAGGAATGAAACACTATGAAAGAACAGCTTAATCTCGCTAAGGAAAAGATGAACAAAAGCCTTAACGCTCTCGGAAACGAGTTTGCTTCTATCCGCGCAGGAAGAGCAAATCCCGGAGTTCTTGATAAAGTAATGGTAGATTACTACGGTGCACCCACTCCGGTCAATCAGATGGCAGCAATTTCAGTATCAGAGGCAAGAATACTTGTTATACAGCCATGGGACAAATCTACTCTTAAGCTTATTGAAAAGGCCATACAGGCTTCCGATATCGGTATCCAGCCTGTAAATGACGGAAACGTTATCCGTCTTGCTTTCCCTCAGCTCACTGAGGACCGCCGTAAGGAGCTCTGCAAGAGCGTAAAGAAGTACGGTGAAGAGTGTAAGGTTACTGTACGTTCCATAAGACGTGATACTATGGAAAAGTACAAGGCAATGAAGAAAAACTCAGAGATCACAGAGGACGATCTCAAGGACTGCGAGAAGAAGGTACAGGATCTCACTGATAAGATGTGCGACGATATCGACAAAATGGTGGCAGATAAAGAAAAAGAGATCATGACTGTATAATTGGTGAAATATGGCATTATTCGGAAAAAAGGAAAAAACTGAGCTTACTTTGCCCGAGAAGCTTCCCGAGCACGTAGGCTTTATCATGGATGGAAATGGCAGATGGGCGAAGAAGCGCGGTCTGCCACGTTCCTTCGGACACCGTGAGGGTGCGAAACAGTTTAAGAAGATAGTACGCTACTGCAAGGACATCGGACTGAAAAATATCAGCTTCTATGCCTTTTCCACAGAGAACTGGCAGCGCCCCTCCGATGAAGTGAATACTATCATGGAGCTCTTCCGTGATTACATCGTTGATGTAAGAAATTTTCTCAGCGAGAATACCCGTATGATATTTCTTGGTGATAAGAGTGCCTTTGACGAGGACTTGCAGGAAAAGATGATAAAGCTGGAAGAGGATACGGCTCATTATACGGAAATGAATCTCATGATGGCTGTAAACTATGGCGGACGCGATGAGCTTGCCCATGCTGCAAGGATACTTGCTCAAAAGGCTGTTAACGGTGAGATACGTCCAGAGGACATAAACGAACAGGCGGTTGCGGATAATCTATATACTGCAGGTCTTCCTGATGTTGACCTTCTTATACGTCCCAGCGGTGAGCTGAGACTTTCAAACTATCTTATATGGCAGTGCGCTTATGCGGAGTACTACTTCACAGATGTGCTTTGGCCTGACTTCACTCCTGCCGAGCTTGACAAGGCTCTGATTGAGTATGCTAACAGGAACCGCCGCTTCGGAGGTGTTTGATGCTTACACGTATCATTTCGGGAGCTGTGGGCGTAGTATTGCTTGGAGTGATACTATTTTTCCATGATACTCCAGTTCTTCCCATAGCGGTAGCAGCTATCATAGCTGTCATGCTTTTTGAACTTTTACGCGCAGTGAAGCTCCACAAGTGTATCCCGGTATTTTTGGCCTCAGAGGTCGCTGGCGTGTCTGTACCTCTTATTTATCATCTTACTAAGACTGACAAGGCTCTCTGTGATTATACAGTGGCAGGCATTCAGGGTTCTCCTGAGTTTTACTCGGCAAAGGTTGCTGAGGTGAATTCGATACTTCAATTCTGCATATATCTTATTGCTGCCTTTGTTATCTTTGTGACATGGCTCAGAAAGCATAAGGAGATACGCTACGAACAGATATTTTTTGTACTTGCGGTGATGATACTTGTGCCGCAGGCAATGACAACTATGTTGCGTATAGAGCAATATGACAGTGGAAATGGACTTTTCCTTCTTATTATGGGACTCTGCGGCGCATGGATCGCAGATACGGGAGCATACTTTACAGGTGTAGCTATTGGAAAGCACAAGCTCTGCCCCGAGATAAGCCCTAAGAAAACTATCGAGGGACTTGTTGGAGGTATTGTCACTACTGCTGTAGTATATACTGCTGCATTTTCGATTTATTACGGCTTTACAGCTAAAAGAGCTGTAATAGCATTCGTTACTGGTGCTGTATGTGCAGTGATCGGTACGGTAGGTGATCTTTCAGCTTCTATGGTGAAACGTCAGATAGGTTTCAAGGACTACGGAAAGATTATGCCGGGACACGGCGGACTTATGGATCGCTTTGACAGCGTTCTTTTTGTGCTGCCTACTTTTTATGCATTTATTGCCTTATTCGGCGTACAGTGATATTTCTGAAACGGACTATTCACGGATAGTCCATTTCGCATTTTATAAAGGACTTTTTCATACAATAAATCCGGAATCTATTTCCGCGAAAAGGGGAAAACATAATGAATAAAACGGTGTCTATACTTGGCTCCACAGGCTCTATAGGAACACAGTCGTTGGAGGTCTGCGAAAAGCATGGATTGAAGGTCGCCGCACTGGCGGCACACAGCAGTATCGAGGCTCTTGAGCAGCAGATAAGGAAGTTTCGTCCTGCTTATGCATGTATTTACGATGAACAGAAGTACGGCGAGCTGAAAAGGAGAATTTCCGACACAGACGTAAAACTGTATTCTGGTATGGAAGGACTGTGCAGGCTTGCTTCCCTTGAAGAAGCGGATATTATACTTAACTCCGTTGTTGGAATGGTGGGACTTCTTCCCACACTTACTGCAATTGACGCAGGAAAGGATATTGCCCTTGCCAACAAGGAGACCCTTGTGGCGGGCGGAGAGCTCGTAATGAGTTCTGCTGCAAAAAAGGGTGTGAAGATATATCCTGTTGACAGTGAACATTCGGCTATATTCCAGTGTTTGCAGGGCAATAAGCGCTCACAGCTTAGCAAGATAATCCTAACGGCCTCGGGAGGACCTTTCTTCGGTAGGAGCTATGAGGAACTGAAAAACGTTACAAAGGAGCAGGCTCTCCACCACCCCAACTGGGATATGGGCAACAAGATCACGATAGACTCCGCTACTCTTATGAACAAGGGTCTTGAATTCATAGAGGCAAAGTGGCTGTTCGATCTTACTCCCGACCAGATAGAGATAGTTGTCCACCGTCAGAGCGTGGTACACTCGGCTGTGGAGTACAATGATTATTCTGTCATCGCTCAGATGGGCGTTCCCGATATGAAAATACCGATACAGTATTCTCTCCTTTATCCGGACCGTATGAGCTGTCCGACTGGCAGGCTCTTACTTACGGATTACGGAAAGCTTACCTTCGAGAAGCCGGATTATGATACCTTCAAGTGTCTGTCAGCTGCTATTGAAGCAATAAAACGCGGTGGAGCCTATCCATGTCTTGTAAATTCGGCAAATGAGGAGGCAGTACGCGCTTTCCTCCATGATGAAATAAGGTTTATAGAAATCGGCGAGACCGTTGCTTCCATCCTTGACCGCTTCGATCAGTCCGAGATAAAATGCTATGAGGACGTAATGAAAGCCGACAAGGCGGCAAGGGCTTATGTAAGAGAGCGCATATCGGCAGAATGAGCATATTTCAGAAAGGATAATTATTTCATGGGTGTTATAATTGCGATCATTGTTTTCGGACTTATTGTCACGGTACATGAGTTCGGACATTTTATCTGCGCAAAGCTCAGCGGTATAAAGGTGCTGGAGTTTTCCGTGGGTATGGGACCTAAGCTGCTGCAAAAGAAGAAGGGAGAGACAAAGTACTCCCTGAGAGCATTGCCTATAGGTGGCTACTGCGCTATGGAGGGCGAGGACTCGACTAACAGCGATCCTAGAAGCTTCCGTAATGCAAAGCTTTGGAAGCGTATGATAGTTCTTGTTGCCGGAGCAATGATGAATTTTGTTCTTGGTTTTGTGGCACTTGTTATAATGGTCAGTGTATTTGAAAAAAACGCCCCGACTACTGTTGTAAGGGATTTTGCCAAGATTCGTAATGAAGATCAGAGCATAAGCTATAGTTCAATGAGCTATGAAACAGGCTTGCAAATAGACGACAAGTTCATATCGATTGACGGTACAAAGGTGTTCAGTGATATTGATCTTGTATATATCTTTGATACGTTAAATCCAGGTGAGGCACATACTGTTGTTGTAAAGAGAAATGGTGAAAAAGTCACACTTGAAAATGTGGTATTTGAAAATACTGAGAATGGCAGTAAGTATGATTTTGCCATTTACGGAAAGAAAAAGAATCCGCTGACGGTATTAAAGGTCTCTGGTGACAGATTTATGACCATGTCACATGTAATAGGGCTGTCACTCAAGCAGCTTTTTACAGGAAATATGAAAAAGGATGATGTATCCGGACCTGTTGGCGTTGTCAGTGTTATAAGTGATACAGCAGAGCAGAGCCGCAACGTCAGTGAGGCGATTGAGAATATTCTCTATATAATGTCTCTGATAACCATAAATGTAGGAATATTCAATCTGCTTCCCATACCGGGACTTGACGGCGGCAGACTTCTGTTCTGCCTGATAGAGCTTGTACGCCGCAAGCCTGTAAAGCCAGAGCATGAGGGCTATGTACATCTTGCAGGAATGGTGCTCCTTTTCAGCTTGATGATATTCGCTACTTATAACGATATCGTAAGGCTTGTTACGGGAGGATAAAATGGCGGATATATGTCTTCTTGGTACAGGAGGTATGCTGCCATTGCCATACCGTTTCCTTACAAGCTTGTATGCCGAGTACAACGGCAAGGCAGTTCTTATCGATTGCGGCGAGGGGACTCAGGTGGCAGCTGCAAAGCACGGCATAAAACTGAGCAGGATAGAGTTGATACTAATTACTCACTGCCATGCTGATCACGTTACGGGGCTGCCGGGACTTCTTCTTTCTATCGGGAACAATTCGAGGACGACTCCTCTGGAGATAGCGGCTCCCGAAAGCTGTATACCTGTAATCGAAAAGCTAATGAGCGTGTGCGGGGCTCTTCCTTATGAAGTAAGGCTGCGCGGACTTCCTGAAAACGAGCATTTTGAATTCACTGCGGATATGATAGATCCGCTCCTAACGGTAAGGACAATGCCTCTTTCACACAGAGTCAGCTGTCTCGGCTACAGCCTTGTGCTTAAGCGGAAGCCTGTATTCCTTCCACAGAACGCAAAGGCTATGAATATACCCGTGGAGCTCTGGAAAAGGCTCCATAACGGCGAGACTGTAACTCTTGCAGATGGTCTTAGAGTACCTCCGGAGGCTGTGACAGGTGAGAAAAAGCCTCCGCTGAAATTGACCTACGTCACGGATACACTGCCTGTGGCAGAGCTGGAGCTCTTCGCTATGGGCGCTGACCTTTTCGTATGCGAGGGAATGTACGGACTTCCAGATAAAAAGGAGTCTATGAACGAAAAGGGTCACATGCTCATGCAGGACGCATGTAATATAGCAAAGCTGGCTGACGCCAAAAAGCTTTGGCTTACTCATTACAGTCCTGCCGAAAAAGAACCTTCAGTCTATGCAGACGAGCTTAAGGAGATATTTTCCGATACCGTTATATCCGAGGATGGTATCCGAATGACCCTCTGATTCGGACTTTTTGATTCGACAGTCCGATAATATGTGATAGGAGAGATAATATGAGAAACGTTAGACCTGTAAAGGTAGGGGACTGCGTCCTCGACGGAAAGCATATATACATACAGTCAATGCTTAACGCCCGTTCCGACGATATCGAAGGTAGCGTAAAGCAGGCGGCAGAGCTTGAAAAGGCAGGCTGCGAAATAATCCGCGCAGCTATCCCGAACATGGAAGCGGTAAAGCTTATTCCGGCTATCAAGGAAGCTGTGAAAATACCTCTTGTAGCGGATATACATTTTGATTACAGGCTCGCTCTTGAAGCAGCTGCAGCAGGTGTTGACAAGATACGTATAAATCCCGGAAATATAGGAGGAATGGACAGGGTAAAGGCTGTTGTTGAAGCTTGCCGTTCAAGGAATATACCTATCCGTATCGGCGTTAATTCGGGCTCGCTTGAAAAGGAGATACTTGCGAAATACGGTTCTCCCACACCGGAAGCCCTTGTTGAGAGTGCTCTTACTCATGCGTCTATGCTTGAGCATTTCGACTTCAATGATATCGTTATATCTATAAAGTCATCTGACGTACAGAGAATGATAGCTTCTTACAGACTAGCAGCGGAGAAGTGTGATTATCCTCTTCACCTTGGTGTAACGGAAGCAGGCACAGAGCGCATGGGACTTATCAAGTCTGCTGTCGGTATCGGTTCGCTGCTCTGCGACGGTATCGGCGAGACTATCCGTGTGTCCCTTACCGACGACCCGATACGCGAGATAGCAGCCGCTAAGGATATACTCAAAAGTATCGGAAAGCGCGGCGGCGTAAGAATGGTCTCATGTCCTACCTGTGGCAGAACAAGAATAGATCTTGTAAAGGCTGCAAAAATGGTGGAGGAAGCAGTAAAGGACATGGATAAGGATATAACAGTGGCAGTTATGGGCTGTATAGTCAACGGTCCAGGAGAAGCCCGTGAAGCTGATATAGGTATCGCAGGCGGTGACGGCTGTGCGGTCATCTTCAAAAAGGATGGTACTCAGAGAAAGGTGAGCGAGGCGGAGATAGTTCCCGAGCTTCTTGCTGAGATAGAAAAGCTCTGACAGAGCCTTTTATGATAAGTTATTAGTAAACAGGGAGTCGTAAAATGCAGGTTAAAATTTCCGAATTCTTGAAGGATTATTCCTTGGAGCTGCCAGAGAGCGTGCTCGGCGGTGAGATATTCAAGCTTACCTACAGTGAAAATCTTGAAAATATCCGCTTTCATGCACGTTTTGAAGAGCTTGTTCCCAGCGATGATATCTTTGCATTTGAAAAAGCAGTCGAGGCTGCCATAAAGGTGGAGCAGGTGCGGCTTGCCTGCCGCTATCCTTCCGAAAAATTCGGTATGGATTGCTATGATGAGCTGATAAAGTTGCTCAAACGTGATATACCTGTGGTCAACGGCTTTCTTGATGACGCGGACGTATCCTTTGTCGACAGTGAACTGCGGATAAGGATAGTCCACGGCGGAAGAGAGATACTGGACAGATACAGCTTTTGCAGATACTTCTCCCAGATGATATACAATCAGTTCGGCGTGAGAGTAAAGGTATTCCTTGAAGGAGACAGCTCCGTAAGCAGAGAGCAGTTCGACGAGATGATAGAACGTATCGAAGCTGATATGCCGGACTACAGCGCTCAGCTTGTTCCTGAAAAATCGGCTGAGGAGATAAGAGCTGAGGAGGTAAAAGCTGTTATACCAACAGTCACTATAGATATTGGTGCTCTCAACAAGGACTTTGACGCAGAATCCGCTGAGATAGTAAAAGGAAAGGCTATACGCGAAAAGCCCATACCGATCTGTGAGGCGGTACAGCATCTTGGAGAAAAAGTAGTAGTCGTTGGAGATGTATTTGCTTCGGATATGAAGGAAGTACGCGGAGAAAAGACAGTTGTTACTTATGATATAACCGATTACAGTGGCTCGCTGAAATTAAAGATATTCGCAAAGAACGAAGAGGTGGAGGAACTTAAGCTTGGCTCTATAAAGAGCGGTGCAGCTCTGCTTGTATCGGGAAAGCTGGACTATGACTCATTCGCAAGGGATATAGTTATATCTGTAAATTCTCTTATAAAAGTTAAACGAATTCCCAAAATGGACAACTATCCAGAAAAGCGTGTGGAGCTTCACTGTCACAGCAATATGTCAGCTATGGACGCTGTTACCGATCCTGTAACTCTTATCAGTAGGGCAGCAGAGTGGGGTCATCAGGCAATGGCTATAACCGATCACGGCTGCGTACAGGCTTTTCCAGACTGTATGTACAATATGCCAAAGGACTTCAAGGTCATATATGGCATGGAAGCCTACGTTGTCAACGACATAGAACGTGATATGGTGGTATATGGCGATGACAACCGTTCCTTCGACGATGAGATAATCATTTTTGACGTTGAGACCACAGGTCTGAGCTACAGAAATGATCGCCTTACCGAGATAGGTGCTGTTAAGCTGAAAAATATGCAGGTGGTTGACGATTTCAATACTAAGGTAAATCCCGGCTTCCATATCCCAGAGCATATCACGGAGCTTACCGGTATAAGTGACGCCGATGTAGCCAATGCTCCCGACGAGGGAGAGGCACTTAAAATGTTCATGGAATTCTGCGGAGACAAGCCTGTTCTTGTAGCACACAATGCTCGCTATGATACGACAATGATCGGACAGGCGCTCAAACGTTGCGGTATTGTTTTTGATTATACATGGGTGGATACTCTTGTTATGTGTCAGTCCATGCTTCCAGAAATCGGACGCCATAAGTTAAATTTGGTTGCAAAGCAGCTTAAGCTCGGCAAGTTCGACCACCACCGTGCCTCAGATGACGCTCTAATGCTTGCAAAGATATATATAACTCTTATTGGCAGGCTTAATGCTGACCGTGGCTTTGGATCAATACAACAGCTCAATACGCTGTTCGGCGAGATATAAACAAAGAAGCTGAAAAGCTATCACCATATAATACTAGTCCGAAATCAGGCAGGGCTAAAAAATCTCTACAGGCTCGTTTCACTGAGCAACCTTGATTATTTCTATAAAAAGCCCCTTATACCCAAGTCGAAGCTCATAGAGCACCGAGAGGGACTTATATTCGGAAGTGCCTGCGAATCAGGAGAGCTTTTTCAGGCGATACTGGATATGCGTGATCAGGACTATATCGACAACCTTGCAAAGTTCTACGACTATCTTGAGATACAGCCTATCTGCAACAACAGGTTCATGGTGAGAAAGGGCGTAGCCCGTGATGATGAGGAACTTCGCGACTTCAACCGTGAGGTCGTCGCTCTCGGCGACAGGCTTTGCATACCCACCTGTGCGACCTGCGACGTACATTTTATAGATCAGAAGGACGCTATCTACCGTAAGATAATCCTTGCAAGCATGGGATTCAATGATGCTGAGGAGCAGGCTCCCCTCTATTTCAGGACTACCGAGGAGATGATGGCAGAGTTTGAGTATCTCGGCGAGGACAAGGCAAAAGAAGTCGTTATAAAGAATACTAATGATATTGCTGATCAGATTGAAAAGGTTCGTCCGATACCAAAGGGTACCTTTACACCTACTATAGAGGGCGCAGAGGAAGAGCTTGTTAAGATAACTCATGATAAAGCTCATGAGATATATGGAGACCCTCTTCC
This sequence comes from Ruminococcus sp., assembly GCF_017650195.1. Classification (GTDB taxonomy): domain Bacteria; phylum Bacillota; class Clostridia; order Oscillospirales; family Ruminococcaceae; genus Ruminococcus. Next base: position 10,288 of record NZ_JAGCFH010000209.1, read on the forward strand.
AGAACTTGTTGATAAGCGTCTTGACCGTGAGCTTTCTTCAATTATAAAGCACGGTTTCTCAGTGCTTTATATAATTGCGCAGAAGCTCGTATGGAACTCGGTTGAGAACGGTTATCTTGTAGGCTCCCGTGGTTCCGTTGGTTCGTCGTTTGTCGCTTCAATGGCAGGAATTTCTGAAGTTAATCCGCTTCCGCCCCATTATGTATGTCCTAACTGTAAGCACAGCGAGTTCCTGCTTGACGGTGTTTACGGCTCCGGCTTTGATCTGCCTCCTAAGAAATGTCCCGACTGCGGAACGGATATGAACCGTGACGGTCACGATATTCCCTTCGAGACTTTTCTTGGCTTCGACGGCGATAAAGCGCCTGATATCGACCTTAACTTCTCCGATGAATACCAGTTCTGGGCTCACCGCTATACGGAAAAGCTCTTCGGAAAGTCCAACGTGTTCAAAGCGGGCACTATATCAGTTGTCGCTGAAAAGACTGCTTATGGCTATGTAAAGAAGTACTGCGAGGAAAACGGCATTACCCTTAACAATGCAGAGCTGAGCAGACTTGCTATAGGATGTACCGGCATCAAGAGGACAACGGGTCAGCACCCTGGCGGAATGGTTGTTGTGCCGTCGGATTATGATGTTTACGACTTCACTCCCGTTCAGCACCCTGCTGATACTGCCGATTCCGAGATAATTACCACTCACTTTACATTCAACTCCCTGCATGATACCATACTCAAGCTTGATGAGCTCGGACACGTTGTTCCTACTCTCTACAAGCATCTTGAAGACCTTACCGGCATTAAGATAAAGGACGTTCCCACTTCTGACCCGGACGTCATACGTATGTGTACTAACTGCGATGTACTGGGAGTTACACCGGAAGATATATACTGTAAAACGGGAAGTCTCGGTATACCTGAAATGGGTACGGGATTCACAATACAGATGCTTCTTGACGCAAAGCCCACAAAGTTCAGCGACTTTTTGCAGATATCCGGCCTTTCTCACGGTACTGACGTATGGCTGGGTAACGCGAAGGATCTTATAGATAACGGCGTATGTACGATTTCCGATGTTATTGGAACCCGTGACTCTATCATGACCTATCTTTTATATAAGGGTGTTGAGCCAAAAATGGCTTTCCAGATAATGGAGTGGACCCGTAAGGGTAAGGCGCCCAAGCAGTTCACCCCTGAGATCATACAGATGCTACGTGACCATAATGTTCCGGAGTGGTACATAGAGAGCTGCCTTAAAATAAAGTATATGTTCCCGAAGGCTCACGCGGCAGCTTACGTTATCGCAGCCATAAAGCTGGGCTGGTTCAAGCTCCATATGCCTCTTGAATACTACGCGACCTATTTCTCAGTAAGAGGAGAGGACTTCGACGCAGAGATAGCCATAAAGGGCAGGGCTGCTGTAAGGGCAAAGATTGAGGAGATAAAGGCTCTCGGAAATGACAGGACCAACAAGGATAGCGCACTTTATGATATTCTTCTCATTACGAATGAGATGATGTCAAGAGGCTACGAGTTCCTGCCGATAAACCTGTTCAAGTCCCATGCGACAGATTATCTTGTTGAGGACGGCAAGCTCAGGATACCGTTTTCCGCTATGAGCGGTGTCGGTGACAACGCTGCAAAGGGAATATACGAGGCTGTTCAGAAGGGCGGTTTCATGTCCATAGAGGAATTCCAGTCTGAAAGCGGAGCGTCAAAAACAACAATTGATATGTTGAAAAGCATAGGAGCCTTTGGTGATTTACCCGAATCGACACAGATGTCGTTCTTTTAACTTGACTTTCTTTTGGTAATATGCTATCATATTATCATGTTAGCAGGCTAAAGTGAAATGACGAGGAGGTTTAATATGAAAAATTATGATCTTATTACTCCCGAGGGAACGAAGGATTTGCTCTTCGGTGAGTGTATCGTAAGAAGAAATATAGAGAATACCCTTATGAATCTTTTCAAAAGCCGCGGATATAGTGAGACTATCACTCCCGGACTTGAATTCTACGATGTATTCAATCTTAATTCAAGCTATTTCCCGCAGGAAAATCTGTATAAGCTTACAGACAGCAAGGGAAGGCTTCTGGTAATGCGTCCGGATACTACCATGCCTATCGCGCGTATAGTTGCCACTCGCCTGAGGGACGCCGATCTTCCTCTGAAGCTGTGTTATGCTCAAGCTGTATACACCACAGAGCCTTCACTGAAGGGAAGGAGCGACGAGGTAGTACAGGCAGGTATAGAGCTTATAGGATCTCAGCTGAAAATGGCTGATCTTGAAGTAATATCAACGGCAGTTGATTCACTAAATTCCTTCGGCATGGAGTTTTCGCTCGAACTCGGTCATATCGGTATTTTCAAAGAGCTCGTCGGCAAGCTTGACGCTTCCGAGCATGACAAGGAAAGTATCAGAAAGCTTATAGAGAATAAAAATTTCCCTGCGCTCAACGATATGCTTGACAGCTTCGGAAATTCTCCTGTAACCAACGCCCTTAAAAAGCTTCCTGCGCTCTTCGGCGGAGAGGAAGTTTTTGAGAAGGCTGAGGAACTCATGCCAGATGACAACATCAAGCGCATACTTGATGAGCTAAGGGACATATATGCTGATGCCTCCGAGCTTTGCAGCGGAGAGGGCACTATAACGGTGGACCTCGGACTTGTAAACAAGACGGATTATTATACTGGTCTTATCATAAAGGGATATTTGCAGGGACACGGCGAGGAGGTACTCTCCGGCGGACGTTACGACAAGCTGATATCCGAATTCGGATACGATGTTCCTGCTGTCGGTTTTGCTGTAAATATAAACGCAGTTGCCAAGCTCATGGAGAAGAGCGATGTTCTTCCTGCTGAACCCAAGCCGGACGTTATAGTATTTGCCGAGGAGGGCTGCGAGGTAGCTGCCATAAAGGCTGCCCATGAACTCCGCGAACAGGGACTTATCGTTGAGAACGCGCTTTTCGACGATATCGAGAGCGTTCGTGAATACGCTATTGAAAGAAAGATAGCAAAGGTCGTAGTTATCGACGGCAGCAAGGAGGTCTGAATATGAACAAGCCTATAAGAATGGCTCTTACAAAGGGCAGACTTGAAAAGGATACCATAGAGCTTCTCGAAAAGCTGGGCTTCGACTGTACGGCAGTACGCGAAAAGGGAAGAAAGCTAATACTGCCTGTGCCTGATGCAAATCTTGAAGTAGTTCTCGCAAAGGCAAATGACGTTATAACTTATGTCGAGCACGGCGTCTGCGATATGGGCGTTGTGGGCAAGGATACCATAATGGAAATGCGAGGCAAGTTCTATGAGCTTGTTGATCTCGGCTTTGGAAAATGTAAATTTGCACTTGCAGCAAAGAAGGGCTATGACTTCTACAGCGGCTACGGAATAAAGACCATAGCTACAAAGTACCCTAATGTTGCAAGAAAGTTTTTTGAGAAAAAAGGCATGGATACCGAGATAATCAAGATAGAAGGCTCTGTCGAGCTTGCTCCTCTTCTTGAACTTGCCGATGGTATCGTTGATATCGTTGAGACAGGTACTACTCTCAGGGAGAACGGACTTGAGGTAATTGAAGATGTAGCACCTGTTTCCGCAAGACTTATAGCAAATACAGTAAGCCTGAAAATGAGGCACGCTGAGATAGACAGGCTTATCACACTTATAGAGGAGAATCTTTGATGAAGAAAATATTCGCAAACGGTACGGACGAGGTCGCTTTTCTGAATGACCTTAAAAAGAGGAGCGGCGAGACCAATAAAAAGGTTACAGAGGTCGTATCGGAGATAATAGAGAATGTTAAGAATAACGGCGATGAAGCTGTTAAGAACTACACACTGAAATTCGATGGAAATCTGCCAAAGTACTATGAGGTGCCGCGAGAGGTGATAAACGACGCACTTACAGAGGCGGATCAGGAGTTTGTTGACGCGCTTCTCAATGCACAGGAGAATATAGCAGACTTCCACAACAGACAGGTGGAGCAGAGTTTCATTTCTGCTAAGAAGAACGGCGTTATCATGGGACAGCGCATACGCGGTCTCCACAGGGTAGGACTCTATGTGCCCGGCGGTACAGCAGCTTATCCTTCAAGTGTTCTCATGAACGCTATACCTGCAAAAATAGCAGGTGTAGAGGAAATAATCATGGTAACACCTCCTCTCAAGGACGGTACTCCCAATAAGGATATACTTGTTGCAGCTGCTATCTGCGGTGTTGACAGAGTGTTCCTTTCAGGAGGAGCACAGGCTATTGCGGCTCTTGCTTACGGTACTGAGGAGATACCCAAGTGCGACAAGATAGTAGGTCCCGGAAACATATATGTAGCTACTGCAAAGAAACTGCTTTACGGTGTTGTTGACATAGATATGATAGCAGGACCCAGCGAGATACTTGTTATCGCTGACGATACTGCAGATCCTAAGTTCGCAGCAGCCGACCTTATGTCACAGGCAGAGCATGACGTGCTTGCCTCGGCTATAATGGTAACTACAAGCGAGAAGCTTGCAGACGGTACGATAAAGGAGATAGAGCGTCAGAAGGAATATCTTTCAAGAAAAGATATCATCACTAAATCACTTGAGGATTATGGTGCTATAATCATTGCAGACAGTCGTGAAAAATGCGTTGAGCTTGCAAATGAGATAGCTCCAGAGCACCTTGAAGTGCTCATGGAGAATCCCTTCGAGCTCCTCGGAAGCCTTGACAATGCAGGTTCCATATTTCTCGGCAATTACGCTTCTGAACCTCTTGGCGACTATTACGCAGGTCCTAACCATGTCCTGCCTACAAGCGGTACAGCGCGTTTCTTCTCGCCTCTCGGCGTAGCAAGTTTCACAAAGCGTACAGCTTATACCTATTACACTGAGGAAGCACTCAGACAGGCAAAGGACGATATTGTTCTCATTGCAGAGCGTGAGGGACTTACCGCCCATGCTAATGCAATAAAGGTAAGATTTGAAGATTGAATCACGCAATGGGGCGGCTTGAAACAGAGCTGCCCTATAGGTGTTTTAAGATAGGAGCAGATATGAAGAGATTCCGTTGTCTCTGCTGTGGATACCGTACTCTTGATACTAGAGGAGAATTTGATATATGTCCTATATGTTACTGGGAAGACGAGCCATATATATTGTATGATAAAAAGAGCGAGCAGGGGCATATAACGTCTGTGTATTACTATAATGACTGCGAAAACGATGATTACGATGGCAGTGATATAATTGATATACCGTCAGAGGCGAACCATATGCTTACTTTGAGTCAGGGCAGGCAGAATTTTCGTAAGATAGGTGCTTGCCACGAAGAAGTAAAGGCATATGTCAGAATTCCGAGAAGCTCTGAAATGAAAAAATGGCGTGAAGAGAACAGCATAGTTGACGGAGAACTGGTTTTCTTCAGAATGAGAAAGGATAAAATATGAGTTACAGACTTAATAAGAAGCTGATAAATTTAGTGCCCTACGATCCGATAACAGGTCACTATGATATCAGACTTGACGCAAATGAGAGCTGCTTCAATCTCTCTGACAGCTTAAAGGAAAAGATAGGAAGAAGCATATCACAGATCGACTTTAACCGTTACCCAGACTGCCTTGCCAAAGCTCCCACAAAGGCTTTTTCCGAGCTTTATAATGTACCCGAGGAGTTTATCAGCGCAGGCAACGGATCTGACGAGCTTATCAGCATTATCGAGGGCTGCTTTTTTGAGGCGGGGGATACGATAGTAAACGTATCTTATGACTTTTCCATGTATGAGTTCTATGCACAGCTCTATGAGGTCAATGTAAAGACCTATCAGAAGGAAGCGGACCTTACTATAGCCCCCGATAAGCTCATAGCTTTCTGCAAAGAAAACGGCGCAAAGGGGCTTATTTTCTCCAATCCCTGCAATCCAACTTCTCTTGGACTTGACAGAGCTTCCGTAAAGAAGATTATAGAAGCCCTTGACGGCTGTCTTGTTATACTTGACGAAGCGTATATGGATTTCTGGGATCAGTCGCTGCTTGCTGATATTGAAAAATATGATAATCTTCTCATACTCAAAACCTGTTCAAAGGCGATAGGACTTGCAGCTGTCAGATTCGGCTTTGCAATTGCTAACAGGACGATAACCAATGCCATAAGAGCTGCAAAGTCACCCTACAACAATGATACTGTTGCTCAGACCATTGTTACGGATATTCTCAGTGAAAAGGAGTACCTCAGAGAGTGCAGGGATGTCATCATCAGGAATACCAAGCAGCTCTACAAGGATATAGCTGAAATAAACGAAAAGTATGGCTGCTTTGAAAAGATATACGAGCCATGCACGAACTTTGTGTTAGTAAAAACAGACGATTTTGAAAAAATATTCAAGTTCATGCTTGACAATTCAATAGCGATCAGGAAATTCAAGGGATATATAAGAGTTACTGCCGGAAGCAGTGAAGAAAATGCACGCTTCATCGAAGTGCTCGAAAAGTATTGTACAAAATAAAGGAGGTAATTATGCGTATAGGAACTATCGAACGTCAGACAAAGGAAACGCAGATCAGTGTCGGCGTAAATCTTGACGGCAAGGGAAAGGCAGAGATCAATACTGGCATAGGATTTTTCAACCACATGCTGACAGCTCTTTCAGTACACAGCGGTATAAGTATGAAAGTTAATGTAAAGGGCGATCTTGATGTAGACTGTCACCATACTATTGAGGATACCGGTATAGCTCTAGGACAGGCTCTTGCGAAGGCTCTCGGCGCAAAGTCCGGCATAGCGCGCTATGGCACAGCTTATATACCTATGGATGAGTCTCTTGCAATGGCAAGTCTCGACCTCAGCAATCGTCCCTTCCTTGTGTTCAATTGTGAATTTACAAATCAGAGCTGTGGAGATTATGACCTCTGCATGACCGAGGAGTTCTTCCGCGCATTCGCGTTCAATTCTGGTATGACGCTCCATATAAACCTTCTTTACGGAACTAACGATCATCACAAGGCAGAGGCTGTATATAAGGCTGTAGCACACGCTCTTAAAACTGCCGTTGCCGAGAACAGCGATGGTTCAACTCTGTCCACGAAAGGAGTTCTGTAATGATCGCAATTATTGATTACGGCGCAGGAAATATTTTCAGCGTGAAGAATGCCCTTGACTATCTGGGACTTGAAAGCAAGCTTGTATCTGATATTGATTCAGTAAAGT
>NZ_JAGCFH010000210.1 GCF_017650195.1 Ruminococcus sp.
ATGACAGCCGAAGTAAAGCAGTTGCAGAGGAACTCCTAAGAGGATATACAGGTGTAGTTCAGACAGATGGCTTGCAGTCTTATGGCAGCGGAGATTATGAAAATGCTGGTTGCGCAGCTCATTTTCGCCGTAAATTCTATGATTGTATACCCGAAGGAGATAAAGCCTGCCCATCTGCGCAGATAGTTGCCCTTATTGATAAGGCTTCTTCGTATGAAAAGGCAGCAAAAGAGAAAAAATACTCTTTCGATGATATACTTGAAATGCGACAGAGCAAGGTAAAGCCTCTTCTGGATGAAGTATATGAGATAATAAGCACTCTAAGACCGAGCAAAGGCTCTGCCCTTGGCACGGCGATAACTTATGCCCTGAATCAGAAAGAAAAACTATATCTGTTCCTGAGCAATCCTAAGGTGGAAATGACAAATAACCTTGCTGAACGAACAGTAAAGCCGTATGTTATCAATCGTAAAAATTTCCTTTTTAGCGATACCGAGAAAGGTGCTGCTGCAAGCGCAGCTGTTATGAGTATTATTGAGACAGCCAAAAGGAACAACCTTGATGTTTACGGATATTTGTTTTACTTACTGACCGTTATGCCAGAATGGGGCCAAAATCCTACAAACAAGCAACTTGACTCTGTTATGCCGTGGAGTATGACATTACCTGCATATTGCAGGCAGGTGTACAGTGAGATACATAAAAAACAAGTTCCTTCATGAAATAAAGAAAGGCAGCTCAGAGAAATATCGAACTTTATCGCTTTTTTATTGTTATTTCAAAAACAATATGTTATAATAATCTCAGCAGCTGGTACTTTACTGTCATTGAAATCCTGTAATGATATAAAATCACCCTAATTACATTCAGATACTGATATTATTGAAAAGTGACTAAACCGTCACCTTTTAGTCACTGTAATGAAAGAATGAGAGGGTATAGTAAGTATCATAAAATATTACACATAATACGGGAGGACAATATGGAAATATTAAAATGTGAAAACGTATCAAAGGTATACGGAAAAGGCGAAACAGAGGTAACGGCGCTTGATAAAGTCAGCTTTACGGTTGAAAAGGGCGAATTCGTATCTATAATAGGCCCTTCGGGAAGCGGTAAGTCTACGCTGCTTCACATACTGGGAGGAGTGGATAAACCCACAGAAGGCAAGGTCTATATAGATGGTACAGATATCCACAGCTTAAGTGAAGACAAACTTGCGATATTCAGAAGACGACAAATTGGTCTGGTGTATCAGTTCTATAATCTGATGCCTGTTCTTAACATAGACGAGAATATTGCACTTCCTCATATTCTGGACGGAAGACCTTTGGATAAGGAAAGACTGGATCAGGTGGTCGGACATCTGGGGTTGACGGACAGAAGAAAAAATCTTCCCAGTCAGTTGTCAGGCGGACAGCAGCAGAGAGTATCGATTGGACGCGCCCTTTACAGTCACCCTGCAATACTGCTTGCAGATGAACCCACAGGTAATCTTGACCGAAAAACAGGTGAAGAGATAATCGATCTGCTTAAAGAATCAAATAAAATGAACAAGCAGACACTTATCCTTATAACCCATGATGAGGCTCTGGCGATGCAGGCTGACCGTATCATAAGTATTGAGGACGGCCGTATCGGCAGGAATGAAAAAGTCAGAAATCTGGTCTGAGCCGGAACGAAAAAAGAAGGTGACAAAATGAACAATAAGAAGATAATATTTCAGGTTACAAAGACCTATATGAAGAAGAACAGAAAACGCACAATGGTCACTTTTCTCGGTATTTTTGTCATGGTCATTCTGATGACTGCGGTGTTCATCGGCAAGGATACCGTTATGGGGTATATGAAGAATGCGGTTATAGCAAATAAGGGAAGCTGGCATTATCAGGTATATGATATAGATAAGGAACAGGCAGAGCAGATTAAAGCGCGTGATTTTGTTGATAAATTTGAGATCTCAAAGCCTCTCGGATATACTGAGTTTCCCGAAAGCGGAAATCCCAAGGTCACACCATATCTTGAAATTAAGGAATATTCGAAAAATCTGTTTGTACTAATGAACATAAAGGTTAAAGAAGGACGTTATCCGAAAAATTCAGACGAGGTCATTATCAGTGAAACAGCACTGAATGAAGGTGCTGATATAAAGCTTGGAGATACTATCGAGACAGAATTTTTTGAAAGATACATTCACGCATTCACGGTTGAAGAACAGAATGAACTCATAGCAGAAGGCAAAGAAGCAAAAAGTATATTTTTGCCGCTTGGGTTTAATCTCAAGCCAGGGGATACATTAAAAGTCCCCGATCATTTCCCCTATAATGAAAACAATGCTCTCATTGAGATGATACACAAACCTACGGGGGTGAGCAAGACTCTGACCGTAGTCGGTATAATGGAAGAACCTTATTTCGGATTTCCGGGACAGGGAGGATATATAGCACTGACCGGAACAGAAAACACCATAAGCGGTGATGAAATAGTCAATGCTGTGTTAACAACAGATCTCAGAACAGATGAAGACTGCTTCGAAGAAATAGCAAAGATCCTTGACAGTTCAAAAAACTCTGAAGAAAGAGAGGATGCTATTAGCCGTGGCAGCAAGTATACAACACAGGACGGAGAAGTGATATCGTTTGATAAAGGCAGTATCGTTTCAAATGATGCTCTTCTGGCATTCACTGCTGACGGGCAGAATGACAGTCTTAATTTTCTTGTGATGTTTTGTCAGGTCTTTTTTGTAGTACTAATCACGGCTGCATCACTGGTCCTTATATATAATGTATTCAGTATGTCCTATCAGGAAAGATGCAGATATCTCGGAATGCTGTCGTCTGTCGGTGCGACACGCAGACAGAAAAAATGGAGCGTATATTACGAGGTATTCTCACTGCTTGTCCCCTCACTTCCTTTTGGGATTGGTATCGGGATTCTTGTGGTAAAAGTGGGAATGAAACTGCTCTATCCATATTTTTCAAAGCTCTTTGGTTCGATGCTGTTAAGTATAGCAACGGGAAGAAACACGGAAGTCACCTACAGAATTGTGATTAATCCTGTAAACCTTCTGCTTGTTGTGATATTCTCCACGGCTGCTGTATGGATATCGGCATGGATACCTGCACACAAAATAAGCAAGATCGGGCCTGTTGAAAGTATAAGAGGAAACGAAAATTCAAAGAAACTGAAGAAAAAAGGCTATAAAAGCTATCTCGGACTTATGCTCAGAGGAAAAGCCGAAAAGCTTTTGGGAACAGCTTCCGTAGAAAGAAATCTCACATCTACAAAAGGCATAATAAGAAGTATCACTACATTTATCGCACTTACTCTGATAACGGCTTTTGCGTCAGGAAGCATTGGGGATATACTTGCAAGTATGGAGAATGAGGTGGATCTGAATCCCGGAAATGTATTTACAGACTGTTCATACATGCTTGAAAACACCGGATACCTTGATGAGGATCGGTATCTGTCATGCAGGGAGAATATCATGACGTCAGATGAAGTCAGCAAATATGAGGAAATGGATGTCGCTTATTATTATGGCGGTATACCGATAGAGTATTATAATGAAGAGTATATCGGTACGGTAAAGCGGATACTGGGTATGTGGTTCCCGAACGCAACTCCGGAACAGATTCAGGATCGTTTTTTCGTGAGGGGAGGTTACAGAAATGTGTACGGTCACCCCAAGCAGGCTTTCATAACTCTAGATGATGAGGATTTTAATAAAATAGCAGAAAAGGCAGGTATCAGCCTTACAAAGTACGAAAGCTCCGAAACCAGCCCTATGCTGGTATATGATAAGCTTAAGATCACATCGCATGATTGCACTTTTTTCGATAATGACGCACAGAAGCCCAAATATGCCGAATACTCTCTGAAGAGACCACTCTCTGTAAATGAAGGAGATACGATAGAGCTTGAGCTCAGGGAATACGATAAAGATAAGGAAGAAGAATATGATGTCACTGTTCCCGTAGACTTTGCAGGCTATATAGATGCCGATGATGTAAAAGAGTATTTCACTTTAAACAATAACACGACCTTCATTATCATTTCGGAGCAGACGCGGGATAATATCATACTTAAAGATCCTGCATTCGGAAAGCTAGATATGTGGAAGTGTATATTCTTCAACACAAATACAGAGTATTCTCTGCTGGTTGAAGAGCTTTCAGGGATCAACGATGAATTCGGGCGCAGTGCACTCAGGTCGAAGGATGTTTTTGATCTGAAAGACTTTTCGGAAGTGATAACAAAGATAGTAAATGTCGTAGCGGTATGTTTTACATTAATGATAGCACTTATATGTCTTCTTAACCTATATAATTCCGTTATGGGCAGACGTCTGGCAAGACATAAGGAACTTGCGGTGCTACATTCGATGGGTATGACAAGAAAACAGAAGAATAAAATGCTTATGACGGAGAACATAAGGCTTTTAACAAGGTCATTTATTTATTCAGCGTTGATCATATCTGGATTTGTGACAGGTTTATATTTACTGATCAATCAGCACTATGGAAGAGTTGGTCTTACTCTCCCTGTATGGGTGATATTAATAACGCTGCTTGTAAGTATGACCGGGCTAATGGTATTTACTAGGATATGCTACGGACATGAAAATAGTATGCAGATAATTGATGAAATACGGAAGGAGAGTATATGAGAGTATTGATTGCCGAAGATGATCCTATAATAGTGGAAGGGCTTAAAATAGCTCTTTTACAGGAGGGCTATGAGGTCGAAGCATTCGGAGATATGAAAAGTGCCATAGAGGCAATACAAGATGAGGTACACTTTGATGTGTGCCTCCTTGACATAACTCTTCCCGATGGCGACGGCTATCAGATATGCAAGGCAATAAGGGAAAGATCTGATGTTCCGATAATATTTCTGACAGCCTGTGACGATGAACTGCATACCGTTCTTGCCTTTGAAAATGAAGCTGATGATTATATATCAAAGCCATTCAGGATAAGGGAACTTTTAGCCAGAATCAAGGCAGTAGTGCGTAGAAGCGGCGGAATCGCTTCTCATGCAGATAAAGCAGAAAAAAAGCAGGAAGAAGAGCAGAAACCGATAGAGATAGGCAGGAATATACTGGATATCAGGAGCGGAAGAATCATGCGAGATGGTGAAGAGATATTCCTTTCAGCTGCTGAATACAGACTTCTTCTTACATTTGTAAGAAACAGAGGACTGCTCCTAACAAGGCAGCAGATATTAAACAGTATGTGGGATAGTGCAGGGGATTTTGTTAATGACAATACTCTTTCGGTTTATGTAAAAAGACTTAGAAAAAAATTGGAACAGGAAGGCGATGAGCCCATAATACAGACCGTTCGTGGAATGGGCTATCGTATGGTTTGATTTAAATGAAACTCAGGATTGGAATTGCAGTCATTTCGGTTATACTGTGCATCTTGCTAAGAAATCCGTGGCATATGGCGGCAGTGCTGGCATCTGTACTTATTATCATATTTTTAGTAGATATAATCGAAAAAAGAAAAACGGAAAAGCAGATTGATGATCTTATATCATATATTACTAAAGTTCAAGACTACTCTTCTCTGCCTGAAATGCAGAAGATATCGGAAGGCCGCATGGGAATCCTGCAAAGTGAGATATACAAGGTAATAACCATATTGCTTGAACAGTATTCGTCCGAACATGATCAGAAAAAGTATATGTCGGATATGATGTCTGATATTTCTCATCAGTTCAAGACACCACTTACAGCAATATCATTGATGAATGAGCTGTTAATGAATGAAACAGTCGGTGATGAGCAGAGACTTGAATATACAGGCAAGATCGATGCCCAGATCAACAAAATGACATGGCTTCTTAAAAGCCTCCTTACTCTTTCCCAACTGGAAGCAGGGGTTCTGGAGATGAAAGCAGAGAAGGCTGAATTAAATAAACTGATCATAGATCTTTCAGAACCGCTTTTGATTATGGCGGAGGTTGCAGAGGTGGAATACATATGCAGTATCCCTGACAGGATTGTTCTAAGCGTGGATATACACTGGTTTAAAGAGGCACTTTCAAACATCATCAAAAACTGCATCGAGCATACGAATAAAGGGGGCTTTGTCAGGATATCTGCCAGCCAGAATAATCTGCACACTTCCATAGTTATAGAGGATAACGGAAAAGGTATCGAAAAAGAGCATCTTCCTCACATATTTGAAAGATTCTATAAGGCAGGCAATTCATCACACGACAGCGTGGGAATAGGTCTTGCAATGGCAAGACAGATAATCCGTGCCCACGATGGAAAAATCGAGGTTGAGAGTGAAATCGGTAAAGGAACAAAATTCACGATCAGCCTGTATTAGAATACGATGAGATTCTGAATATATTTGAATTAATTATAACTGTAATATTTTGATAAATATGTTATTTATAGGTAAGTGCCAACCTATATAGACAAAAGATAGTAAAAACAGCCAATATCACAAATGATATTGGCTGTTAATATTATTAAAGAATGGAATAGTTAGCGCTCACGGACTTTCCAATTCGGAGAGTCCCTATTATTATCGTGTTTTCTGTACTGCCTATTTCTCAGGCCGTTTATATTCACTTA
>NZ_JAGCFH010000211.1 GCF_017650195.1 Ruminococcus sp.
CTTAACATCGTTTTCGTCGATATACTGTAAAATCTCATTTTCAGAATAGATCATTTTATCCTCCGTTTTCATAAATTGGTATATCCCATAAGGTATTCATCTACTTCAGCGGCTGCGTCACGTCCTTCACGGATAGCACGTACAACAAGAGATTGTCCGATATGCATATCCCCAGCAGTGAATACATTATTTATATTTGTGGAGTGTTTGCCTGCTGCAGTCTTTACGTTTGTACGCTGATCGAGCTCAACACCGAAAGCTTCGGCAATATAGCTTTGACAGCCTAAAAATCCTGCAGCTATGAGGCAGAGCTCACAAGGAAGAATTTCCTCGGAACCTTCGATCTCATGAGGCATTTTTCTGCCTGTTGCCTTATCCGCTATAAATTCGAGCTTGACTGTTTTAATTGCCTTAAGAGCGCCTTTTTCATCCTTTATAAATTCCTTGACTGTTGTGCAATATATACGCGGATCATGTCCGAATACCGCTATTGCCTCTTCCTGACCGTAATCTGTCTTACAAATTCTCGGCCATTCTGGGAAGGGATTGTTCTCAGCTCTTTCATCAGGTAGTTTCGGCATCATTTCAAGCTGTACAACTGATTTACAGCCGTGTCTTACAGAAGTTCCGACACAGTCATTTCCTGTGTCACCGCCTCCAATGATAACAACGTTTTTATCCTTAGCGGATATATATTTACCGTCTTTCAGCTCTGAATCAAGCAGGCTTTTGGTGGTAGCTTTCAGGAAATCAACTGCGAAATATATACCATCTGCGTCTCTGCCCTCAGCTTTGATATCACGAGGATTTGATGAGCCGCATGCAAGTATCACAGCGTCGTAGTTATTGAGTATCTCGTCGGCAGATATGTTTTCGCCTACGTTTGAACTGGTTCTGAATTCGACGCCCTCTGCCTGCATAAGAGCTGTTCGGCGCTCAATTATGTGCTTTTCAAGCTTCATATTTGGTATACCGTACATGAGAAGACCTCCGATACGGTCAGAACGTTCAAACACTGTAACGCTGTGGCCTCGTTTGTTAAGAGTATCTGCTGCTGCAAGTCCTGAAGGGCCGGAACCGATTACAGCTATTCTTTTTCCGCTTCTCACTTCCGGTATTTCAGGTTTCATCAAACCATTTGCAAAGCCAAATTCAATAATTGAGTTTTCGTTTTCCTTAACGGTAACTGGTGAGTCATAAACTCCGCAGATACAAGCCTTTTCGCAAAGAGCAGGGCAGACTCTTGAAGTAAATTCAGGGAAATTATTTGTCATCAGGAGACGTTTCAAAGCCTGTTCCTTCTGATTATGATACAGGAGATCATTCCACTCAGGTATCAGATTATTGAGAGGACAACCTGATATCATGCCGCATAGCATCTTGCCGTTTTGACAGAAGGGAACACCGCAGTCCATACATCTTGCTGCCTGTTCGCAACGCTGTTCCTCAGAAAGCTGAACATGAAATTCGTTATAATCCTTTATTCTTTCTAAAGGTTCCTTAGCTGATGTTTCAGTTCGTGTATATTCAAGAAAACCGGTATATTTTCCCATGACTCACGCCTCCTTTCTGATAAGTTCAAATGCTTCGATTTCTGCCTTTTCACTGCTCATGCCGTCTTTTTCAAGAGCTGCAACAGTGGATTGTATTTTAGCATAATCGTGAGGGATAACCTTTTTGAAGCAGGGAAGATACTTTTCAAATTCATCAAGTATGAGTTTTGCCTTTTCTGAACCTGTTGCCTCAGCGTGTTCAGTAATTATTTCTTTGAGCTCGGCAATATCTTTTTCCTTGCTTAATGTTTCAAGTGATACGAGAGACTTATTAAGTCTTGTATATAGGTCGTGCTGTTCATCAAGAACATAGGCTATACCGCCTGACATACCTGCGGCAAAGTTTTTGCCTGTCCGTCCGAGGATAACTGCACGTCCGCCAGTCATGTATTCACAGCCGTGATCTCCGACGCCCTCACAAACAGCAATCGCACCGGAGTTCCTTACGCAGAAGCGTTCACCGGCAACTCCGTTTATAAATGCCTTGCCTGATGTAGCACCATAGAGCGCAACATTTCCGACAATAATGTTTTCGTCTGCCTTAAATGCTGACTTTTCAGGAGGGAAAAGTACAAGCTTACCGCCGGAAAGACCTTTTCCGAAATAGTCATTGCTGTCGCCGCAGAGCTCAAGAGTAAGTCCTTTTGGTATGAATGCTCCGAAGGACTGGCCGCCGCTTCCTGTACATTTAATTGTATAGTTATCGTCCGCAAGCACATTTTCACCGTGTATACGTGTTATTTCTGCTCCGAAAAGTGTTCCTACCGAGCGATCTGTATTTACGACATCTATGGATATAGTTTTGGATGTGCCGTTTTTCAATGCGTTTCCTATCTTCTTCATTATAACACGTCTGTCAACTGTCTTGTCAAGTTCAAAATCAAATACGTCTTTTTCATCAAAGTGCTTCTTTGCGTCAGAAATCTGCTGAGTAAGGATATTTGTAAAGTCGATATGCTTATCTGAAGCACTTTTCTTAACACACAGAAGATCTGTTCTTCCGACAAGCTCATCCAGAGTGCGTATACCGAGCTTTGCCATATATTCACGAAGCTCCTGGGCGATGAAGTGCATGAAGTTGATGATATATTCGGGCTTGCCGCGGAAGCGTTTGCGAAGCTCCGGATTCTGTGTGGCAATTCCCATAGGACAGGTATCAAGGTTACAGACCCTCATCATAACGCAGCCCATCGTTACAAGTGGAGCAGTTGCAAATCCGAATTCTTCTGCTCCAAGTAAAGCTGCAACAAGTACATCGCGTCCAGTCATGAGCTTACCGTCTGTCTCTATACGGACACGCGAACGAAGACCATTGAGCATAAGAGTCTGGTGTGCTTCAGCAAGTCCGAGTTCCCATGGAAGACCAGCGTTATAAATCGAGCTCTTTGGAGCAGCTCCTGTTCCGCCGTCGTAGCCTGAGATGAGTATTACCTGAGCACCGGCCTTTGCAACGCCTGCAGCAACTGTACCCACGCCTGCTTCCGATACAAGCTTAACAGAAATGCGAGCCTTGTCGTTAGCATTCTTAAGGTCATATATAAGCTGAGCAAGGTCTTCGATAGA
>NZ_JAGCFH010000212.1 GCF_017650195.1 Ruminococcus sp.
ACTATCTTTCAGAGCATGACAGTGTTTGTGCTGTTGTTTCGGGAGGACAGGGAAATGACGAATCCATAAGCGAGGCTCAGTGCATGAGAGACTGGCTTGTTGGACGAGGGATAGCTCCGGAGCGTATCTTCATGGAGGACAAGTCCGTGAATACCGAGGAGAATCTTCGCTTTTCCAAAAAGATAATCTCAGAAAACAGCCTGCCTGAGAATATTACACTTATCACTGACGGTTTTCATCAGCTCCGCGCTGATATGATAGCTGAGAAGCAGGGGATAAGCGCTTATAATGTTTCGGGACGGACTCCGTGGTATCTTCTGCCCACATACTGGGTGAGGGAGTGGTTTGGAGTACTGCACTGCAAGCTTTGCGGATAACGGCTTGCTTTGACATAATTTTGTTCAGCTGAAGAGCTCTATGTTAAGACTTATATGGTTGATAAGACAGACAGCGATATATTTTTTTTAAAGGAATGATAAATGTGAAAATCGGTTTTTCAACTCTTGCTTGTCCTGAATGGTCATGGACAGACATTTATTCAATGGCAAAGGATTTTAATTTTGACGGTATTGAGATCAGAGGTCTCGGTGAAGAGATATTCTCCGTCAAGGCTCAGCCATTTACAGATGCACAGCTACCTCATACCATTGCCAAGCTGCAGGCACTGGGGCTTGAAATCCCATGTCTGTCATCAGGCGCTTGTCTGAAATACAAAGAAAAGTACAGCTCAGCCGAATCAGAAATAAAGGCATACGCTCAGCTTGCAAGCAAGCTCGGCTCTTCTTACATAAGAATACTCGGTGATCTTGAACCTGCGCCTGTCAGCGATGTTGACGATAACTATATCGTGGAAGCTCTGAAGAAACTTGTACCTATCGCTGAAGAATACAATGTTACTCTTCTTGTTGAGACAAACGGCGTTTATTCTGATACTGCAAGACTCGCTAAGGTGCTGGATGGTGTTAAGAGCCGCAAGGTAGCAGCTCTCTGGGATATGCATCACCCATACCGCTATAACAATGAAGCTCCAGAGACTACTGTCGCTAATCTCGGTGAGTACATCAAATATATCCAGGTAAAGGATAGCGTAATGCGCGAGGACGGTTCAGTTGAGTACAGGATCATGGGCACAGGAGATATCCCGGTAAAGGCTATGATCGAAGCTCTTGATACTATCAACTACAATGGCTATATCTCTCTTGAATGGGTAAAGCGCTGGGCTCGTGACCTCAGTGACGCAGGTATAGTAATACCTCAGTTTGCTGAGTATATGGCTCCCTACAAGAAGCATCACAAGCATCCGCTACAGACAAGCATGAAAGGCGATGGTCAGTATCCTTGGCCAAAGGAACGTATCCTCAATTATACGTTTCCCGATATCCTTGATCGTATCTGCGAGCAGTTCCCGAACCAGTATGCATTCCGCTATACTGAGCTTGACTATACAAGAACATATCCAGAGTTCCGTGACGACGTTGATATCTTTGCACGTTCACTGCTTGCTATGGGTGTAAAGAAGGGAGATCACGTTGCTATCTGGGCAACTAACGTCCCCCAGTGGTATATCACTTTCTGGGCAACTACCAAGATAGGTGCGGTACTTGTTACAATGAACACAGAATACCGTATTCATGAGGCTGAGTATCTGCTGAGACAGTCGGATACAAATACTCTTGTTATGATAGACGGCATCAAGAACATCAACTATGTTGATATAATCAAGGAACTCTGTCCCGAGCTTGAGAACTGTGAAGCAGGAAAGCTGAACTCCGCAAAGCTCCCTTATCTCAAAAACGTTATCACAATTGACTCTGAGAATAAGGGCTGCTTTACATGGGAACAGGCTCTGGATCTTTCAAAGATCGTGCCTTACAGCGATGTAGAGCGAATAAGAAAGACCATAGATATCCATGATGTATGCAATATGCAGTACACCTCAGGAACTACAGGCTTCCCAAAGGGAGTAATGCTTACACACTATAATGTAGTCAACAATGGTAAGGCTATCGGAGATTGTATGGATCTCTCCACAGCTGACCGTATGATGATCCAGGTTCCGATGTTCCACTGCTTCGGCATGGTACTTGCTATGACAGCTTCCATGACTCACGGTACAACTATGTCCCCCATAACACGATTCTCACCGAGAAAGGGACTTGCTTGCATAAACAAAGAGAAGATAACCTGCTTCCACGGTGTTCCAACTATGTTCATTGCAATGCTCGGACATGAGGACTTTGATAAGACAGACTTCTCATACATGAGAACAGGTATCATGGCTGGTTCTCCTTGTCCTATAAAGACAATGGAAGAAGTCGTTGAAAAGATGCATATGAGTGAGATATGCATAACCTACGGTCAGACAGAGGCTTCTCCCGCAACAACTATGAGCAAGACTACCGACACGCTGGAACAGCGTGTTAACACAGTTGGCGGACCGATTTTCGGCGTTGAGTGCCGTATAGTTGATCCCGAAACAAACCAGGAAGTTCCTGACGATGTTGATGGTGAGTTCGTAGCAAGAGGCTATAATATAATGAAGGGCTATTACAAGATGCCCGAGGCAACAGCCGCAGCTATCGACAGCGATGGATGGCTCCACACAGGCGACCTTGCAAGACGCCGCTCTTCTGACGGATATTTTAAGATAACAGGCCGTATCAAGGATATGATAATCCGCGGAGGCGAGAATATCTACCCCAAGGAGATAGAGGACTTCCTTTACACATATCCCAAGGTTAAAGACGTTCAGGTAATCGGTGTACCTGATGAAGATTACGGTGAGGAAATAATGGCTTGTATCGTTCTTCAGGACGGAGAAACAGCGACTGAACAGGAAATCAAGGACTTCTGCCTTGCAAGAATGGCAAAGCATAAGTGTCCGAGATACGTTGATTTCGTAGACGGATTCCCCATGAATGCTGCTGGAAAAATACTCAAATACAAGATGAGGGAGCAGGCAGTTGAGAAACTTAAGCTCCACAAAGCAGACAGCATTGTTACAGCGTGAACCTCTCCTGCTTAAAACCGTGGCTGATAGGTAAGCGAAAATCCTTTCTTTACAAAGAATTTTTCAGATGCCTGCAAAAGAACTTATCTGACTTCTCATAAAGCACTTTGAATATATAATAATAAGTTTGGTCTAGAACTAAAAAAAGAAACTATAATAATGTCGGTTTTCTACATTATTATAGTTTCAAATATAGTTTCAAAAAACTACTTTTAATATTGACATTTACAGAACTTTCAATCCCCCCAAAAAGCTGAAATCGGGTGCATATTTTTGCACCCGATTTCTTATCACAGAGGTATGTATAATAAAGGCAATATACGGAAAGGAAGAATGAACTTTGATTTGCCACTACGTCTGACCCCAGTGATTACTTTAATATCCGGGGTGCCTATTACATTTATGACTTTATCCAAATAATCGTTTCGTTCTATAAGTTTCATAAATACTCACGCTCCTTTATTAGTATTATATCGCATTTGTTTCCCCAAATTAATAATATTTAAAATTGGGGAAATAGAATATGTATTATTATATAGAAACTCAGCTCCCGTATAGGGAGCTGGCTTCATTTGTAACATTATATCGCCTTTTCTTCGTGTGAAAACGTGTGAAAAACGCCGAAAGAGAATGAAAACTGATCTGATTTGTTGGATGTTTACACTCAGCAAAGCCTACTAACTGATTGCCAATTATTTGATTTGTTTCAGTTTAGTAGGCTATTTGCTATTAAGTATTAATAAACATGGATTACTCAGTATACTTTTTATCGAGATATTCTGATATTGAATTTATGACTGTGTCTGCTTTTTCACGCAATCTATATGCTGAACTAATTATTTTGGAGATTTCACGGCTGAATACATCGGTTTTAACGTAGTTAAGGTTAAAATATGATATAATTCCGGAATGCTTACTTGAATCGAACCCATCAAGCGCTAAAACAGCTCTAAGAGCGTGGAATATAGCATAATAAGAACGATTTACCGATGAACGAAACTCAGTAGCATCAAACAAAAGTCTTGCCGCTTTCAAATCACCTTTAGCAGTATCCAATCTATACTTGGAGAGGTCAATCACGCTGCTGTCCATAGTTTATTCCCCTTCTTTGAAAGATTCTTATAAAAAGGTACTACTTCCTTCCACTGCTCATACATTTTCTCTTCAATATCCACAATTGAGAAAACTCTGCCATATTTCAAATTCAGATTGACCATAAGCTCGCTTAAACCATCTTCCTGCTCTGAGGAAAGCGATTGTTTTAGGAGTACAGCTACGTCAACATCTGATTCGGCAGAATCTGTTCCTCTTGCCACCGAACCATACAACACTATTGCCGCAAGATTGTTCTTCATAATAAGGAGTAACCCATTAATTAGTTCATCGATTGCTTCTTGGCTTAATGATATGCTATTCATATCGCAACTCCTTTCGCTATTTCATGGCTACATTATATCATATACTATACTAAAACTATAATCAAGTATTCTAATACAATTTCTGTGCCTCATAATCCTTCAATTATCAAGGATTACGGACACCAAAGCAACATAATGCACAACTCAAGATTTTGCAAAAACTTTATCAAATATTAGAATAAAATGGGCATATGCACTATTCTGCATACGCCATATTAATTGTCAACAAAAATAAAAAGCTACATCTTGCACAATAAGAATGTAGCTTTTAACATGTAAATATAGGACTAAAGAGATGACACAAGAAAAAACTC
>NZ_JAGCFH010000023.1 GCF_017650195.1 Ruminococcus sp.
ATAGCCGGTCTTGGATATATGTCCATGACCGACTATTATTTGAATGTTTGCGTAAACTAAGGAACCGCCGTGTACCGAACGGTACGCACGGTGGTGAGGGAGGTCGGCTAATCAATTAATGATTAGCCTCCTACCCGATTTATATTCGCTTTATGCGGACGAACATTGTTTGCTCCTACAAAGGCTAATGACTAATGGCTGCTTAGCCACGAAGTTCTGCTCCAATAGAGCTGAGTGCTTTCAGTACGCGCTTCATTGCACCGTCAGCTTGCTCATCTGTGAGAGTTCCCTCATGCGAACGCATAGAGATAGAATAAGCTATGCTCTTCTTGCCGTTCTGCTTCATATCGTCGCTGCGGTATACATCAAAGAGAGTTACCTTTTCAAGTATTTTGCCTACAGCGTTCTTGATTGCCTTTTCGAGTTCTGCAACAGGCATATCCTCGTCAACAAGGAGACTGAGGTCACGGGTAGTTGCTGGGAACTTCGGCAATGGCTGATAGGTTATCTTGTCAGCAGCAGCTGCCATGAGCTCGGGAATATTGAGCTTTGCAACGTAGGTCTTTACGCCTATCTCGTAAGTCTCCTGTACCTCAGGGTGTACCTCTCCCATAATGCCGAGGTGTGCACCGTCTTTGAGTATAACTGCGCTTCTGCCAGGGTGGAGGGCGTACTTCTCGTCAAATACATTGCAGTCAGCTGCACGAACATACTCAACGTCCTCTATTTTAAGCTCAGCAAGGAGCTGCTCAACCATGCCCTTGAGAGTATAGAAGTCAGCGTCGCCACCGTACATACCTATTGTAAGTCTCTGGGGCTCGTCAGGGAGAGAATAGCTGTATTTATGCTTTTGTTTGCCGCTGTTTGCAAGAGTATCGCCGTTGATGAAGGGCTTTTCCTCAGAGGCAGGGAGGTACTCCTTAGCTATCTCAAAGAGACAAGCCTTGTCGTTGCGGTTATTATAGTTGAAGGAGAGAACGTCAAGCATTGAGGGGATAGTAGATGTTCTCATAACGCTGGTGTCCTCGCCGAGAGGATTAACTATCCTTACTACCTTGCGTAGTTTGCTGTCTGCAGGGAGCTTTATCTTGTCGAAGTACTTAGGCGATACAAAGGAATAGGTAGCTATTTCATAGCCGCCGAGAGCTGCTGCGGCATTTCTCAGTGTGCGTGTGAACTTCTGCTCCTCTGTGAACTCTGCTCTTGCAACACCGCGGAAATCCGTTGAAGGGATATTGTTGTAGCCGTAGATACGTGCAACTTCCTCTGCAATATCAGCTTTACAGCCGATGTCTATACGGAATGAAGGAGCGATGACCTTGCCGTTTTCAACCTTGAAGTCAAGGCGTTCGAGGTACTTTATCATGTCAGCCTCTGATATATCAGTACCGAGGAAGCTGTTTATCCATTCTGTGCTGAAATCGACTGTAGCGGAAGTTTTGTCTGTGTAGTCACAATCAATAACTGTGTTGAGCACCTCTCCTGCGCCGAGAAGCTCTACAAGTTCAAAGGCTCTCTTTAAGCAGGTCATGGAGATAAGTCTGTCAACACCCTTTTCATAGCGTGCGGAGGCGTCTGACTTAAGGCGGAGAGCCTTTGAAGTGCGCCGTACCTGTGTGGGCTCGAAATATGCGGACTCGAATACAACAGTTGTTGTATCGTCCATGATACCACTGTATTCGCCGCCCATGATACCTGCAACGGCTACGGGCTTCTTCTCGTCTGCAATCACCAACATATCTTCTGTGAGTTCACGCTCTACGCCGTCGAGAGTCATTATCTTTTCGCCGTTCTTTGCGTTGCGGACATTGATATGTGCTCCCTCAACGTAGCGGAGGTCGAATGCGTGCATAGGCTGACCGTATTCAAGCATAACGTAGTTTGTGATATCAACGAAGTTGTTGATAGGACGAACGCCGCTTGCACGGAGACGCTCTCTCATCCAGCGCGGTGAGGGACCTATCTTTACGTTTTTAACGATACCTGCGCAATATCTCTGGCACTTTTCTGTGTTGTGGATATCCACCTTCAGCATTGAGTTGATATCGCCGTCAACGCCCTTGAACTCAGGAGCCTTGACCTTCAGCTCTGTGCCGTAGGTAGCGGCGGTCTCTCTTGCAAGACCGATAACGCTGAGACAGTCGGGACGGTTTGAGGTTATCTCGAACTCTACGGAAGTATCGTCAAGTCCGATAGCTGTGTGGATATCCTCGCCAAGCTTGCAGTCCTCCTCGATAACGAAAACGCCCTCAGGGTCTGCGTAGGGGAAATCATGGGCTGTGAGACCGAGAGTTTCGAGTCCGCAGAACATACCGAAGCTTTCAACTCCGCGCATCTTGCACTTCTTTATCTTGCCCTCGGGGAGCACTGCTCCGTCAAGAGCAACGGGAACGAGGTCGCCCTCTTTGACGTTCTTAGCGTTTGTAACTATCTGTATGGGAGCTCCCGCGCCGATGTCCACCTGACACACGAACAGCGCGTCAGCGTTCTCGTGAGGACCCTTTGACAGTATCTTACCTACAACAACGTTGGAGATATTGCTGCCTTCTTTTTCGTAGCACTCTACCTTTGAGCCGCTCATTGTGAGGGCGTGGCAGAAATCCTTTATAGGCATATCGGCTTTTACGTAGTCGCCGAGCCATTTCATAGATAAATTCATATCTTTTTTCCTTTCGATTTATTTGAAATATCATCACACTTTTCGGGGATTCAGTATTAAACGAACTGGGCATAGCGATAACGCTTTTTCAGCTGCTCCGCTACTCCATAGAATACCCTTCTGTTTTCTTCGTTTGATTTTATCGGACTTCCTAAGATACGGCTCCCGGTAAAATTTCTTATGCACCATTTTTTACCGTTTTGGCATTTTAATTCTATATAAGACTCATCGTATTTCCGCCATCTATGACACCAGATAGATGGTATCGGGATTACAGATGTGATATCTTCATATCTGACAGCCAATGGTATCTCAAAGCTGACGAAATACTCATTCAGAAAGAAATGGGTATCGTTGAATGATAACGAACAGTTTTCAAGCTGCTCTTTGATATCGGGGAGCTCTTCCTTTATCTTTTTCAGACGGCGGTTGTAAATATAGAAATACAGCCATGTGAGAAAAGCGGTGAGCAGAAGCAGTCCCCAGAAAAAGTATTCGAGAAACGACATATCAACATCTTTCCCAACAGTCTTGCACTCAATTATACAGTATGCTACCAACAAAATAATAACAGGGACAAGTATGATATGAGGCAAATAGCTTTTTTTCAGTGCCTTTCTGTAGCGTTCCATGTTCAGAACTGCTCCAAAAATCTTACATCATTCTCGTAGAGCAGGCGGAGGTCGTTGATATCATAGCGTCCCATTACCATACGCTCAAGTCCGAGACCGAATGCAAAGCCGGAATACTCATTGCTGTCGATACCGCAGTTCTCCAGCACCTTTGGGTGAACCATGCCTGCGCCGAGAAGCTCGATATAGCCCTCGTCCTTGCACATTGAGCAGCCCTTTCCGCCACAGTTGAAGCAGCTGATATCTACCTCACAGCTGGGCTCGGTGAAGGGGAAGTGGTGAGGACGGAAGCGGAGTTTGCAGTCGTTGCCGTAAAGCTTCTTCATGAGCATTTCAAGAGTGCCCTTAAGGTCGCTCATGGTTATGCCCTTGTCCACTACAAGTCCCTCTATCTGGTGGAAAAGGGGAGAGTGTGTAGCGTCAACGGCATCAGAACGGAAAACTCTTCCGGGAGAGATGATACGGATAGGGGGCTTCTGATTCTCCATAACGTGTACCTGTACAGAGGAGGTCTGTGTACGGAGAAGCACGGACTCGTCAGTACCCTCGATATAGAATGTATCCTGAGTATCTCTTGCAGGGTGATCAGGGGGGAGGTTGAGAGCCTCGAATACGTGGTAATCGTCGTCAATCTCGGGACCGTCGGCGATATTGAAGCCCATTCCGATGAATATCTCCCTAATCTCGTTCTCAACTCTTGTGAGCGGATGGAGCTTGCCGAATGGAGAATGTTTGCCGGGGAGAGTAATGTCGATCTTTTCCTCTGCAAGCTTTGCAGCCTGTGCGTTTGCCTTGAGTGAAGCAAGCTTGCTGCCCAGAGCCTCTTCGATATCAGCTCTTACCTTGTTTGCAAGCTGACCGATTACTGGTCTTTCTTCTGCTGAGAGCTGTCCCATTTGTTTGAGTATGGCTGTGAGCTCACCCTTTTTTCCGAGGAATTTTATCCTCAGGTCGTCCAGCGCCTTGATCTCGGTGCAGGAAGCTAGCTCCTGCTTTGCCAACGCTTCGATTTTTTCAAGCTGTTCTTTCATTTTTTCACCTCATTAAGAATTAATGCGTAATGCTTAATTCGTAATTCGTAATTAAGGTTTCGCCTAACGGCGATAGATTAAAGGTGCCGGAACAAATAATGATCCGTCCGCGTGAGCGGACACATATAATTACGCATTACGAATTATGAATTAAAAAAAGCCCTGTCCAACAGGACAAGACTTAAACCTTGCTTTTATACCACCCATTGTCAGGAGAGCCGACACTCTCTTGTCTTTAACGCAGACCTACGTCGGTAGCCTACAACAGCACTTTACCGCGCCGCTTCCGCTCCACCCCTCGTGAGTGAACTTCGGAATGCATCGTAACAGGGCACTTTCACCTATTCGCCCCTCTCTGCGGAAACTCATACATACTTACTCTCTCAGTCATCGGGTTATAAACCTATTATATACGCCGTTACCGAAAAAATCAAGGGCTTTTCTGAAATTTTTTCTCCGGTTCGGTAACAGTTGTGAAAAAAAGATGAAGCAATTGAAAATTTTGAAGGGATTTGTTGCAATCTGACGGAAAATGTGATATTATATAATTGCATGACCAAAAAACAGAAACGGAGAATAAATAATGGATAATTTTGCTGAACAGCTTGTAAAAAAGAACGAAACATCGTCTGACAAAATGAGAAGGACTGTCATGCTGATAGTTGGCATACTCTTTACTGTTGCCCTTGCTTTACTTTCAATGTTACAGCTCAGACAGCCGCTACTGTCAATGCTCGGCTTGCTGCTTGCAGCTGCGGCGGGCTACGGTACTTATTATTTCGTGCAGGGCACCTACGTTGAGTATGAGTATACGTTTACTAACGGAGAGCTGGACGTTGATAAGATAATCGCCAAGAAAAAGCGCAGGGAAATGCTGTCCACCAATATCAGGCAGCTTACCGATTTCGGAAAATACAACGATGGCATGGAGGAGACAGATGATATGACGGTCATTATGGCTACGGACAATATAGCCTCCCATGAGTATTACGCGGATTTTACCGACGAGTCGGTTGGACATGCCCGTCTGATATTCGTCCCTGACGAAAAAATGCTTGAAAATATCATGAAGTTCCTGCCAGCCAAGCTAAGAGCAAAGCAGTGAATGAGAAGATACAGTTTGCAAAAAGAAAATAAGCGTTTAATATATATTAACACCTATTATTTTAGAAGGGGAGGTCATATATATGCAGATCGTTACACCAAAGCAGATGAGCAGGATAGAGGAGCGCTCTGAAAAGATAGGAGTTACCAAGAGACAGCTCATGGAAAATGCAGGAAGAAAACTGGCGGAACTTATCGACGGCTATTGTCGAAACGAAGCGAAGTTGCCGCCGGAGGAGTGTTCGGTGGTATTCCTTGCCGGTACCGGCAATAATGGCGGAGACTGTTTTGCCGCAGCCGATATACTCGTCTACAAGGGCTATTGTATAACTGTTGTGCATATAGGCGGACTTCCCCGTAC
>NZ_JAGCFH010000213.1 GCF_017650195.1 Ruminococcus sp.
ATACTGCGGCGAGCAGCAGGACGAAACAACAGGACTGTACTATCTCCGTGCAAGATATATGAACCCGACAACGGGAACAATTACTTCCATGGATACCTACGGCGGTTTTGTATTCGACCCGACATCTCTCCATAAGTACCTCTATGCAAATGATAACCCAGTAAGCTATACTGACCCGAGCGGATATTTCTCGTTGCCTGAATTATCAGCAAGTATGACAATTATGGAGGTACTTGATTTTACACTATTTAGTGCAGTCGTTGGATTTTTAAGTGGATTTGTAATTGGAACAGTAGATTCGCTGCTTGGTGGAAATAGTCTTAAACAAGCATTAATGGATGGCTTAAAAGCAGGTGGTTGGGGTGCCTGCATTGGTGCTGTAATAGGTGCTTTGATGTGTTGGGGTACAGTGTGTGCATTAGCAACTGGATTATTACAGATCGGTAGATTTGTGTTGCTCGGTTTTGGATTGTATGGAGCAATTATTTCTGCTGATGAAGGAAATACAGCGCAGGCTGTATTTAGAGCACTGGTTGCGATATTTGCTTGCTACAAAATGGGTAAAGCAATAGAGGGCATAGACCTTATACGAACAGGAACACCTACAGGCGAAAACGGATGATCATCACAAAAACCAGGTGCAAATAATGCACCAGCAAACGATAAACCAGTTCGAACACTTTATAGAGGTGATCGTTCAAGCACATTAGATGATGTTTTTGAAAATGGTTTCCAATCTAAGGGTACACATAATGATGCTCTTTTGCATACAAAGAGTAATACGACAGCTGGAAACTTTGTATCTACAACCTCTGAGCAGGATGTTGCACTTGGATTTGCTGGTTCTGGAAGAAGAGGATATTTATATGTAATAAAAACGGATAATTATGTTGATATAAATGCAACATATGGAAGCCAGGCTTATTATCCTGAACAGTGTGAGTTTTCAATACCTGGTGGTGTGCCTTCTTCAGACATAGTAGGTGCTTATCCAACATATGATCATGCAATATCAGGTGACTTTATACCAAATCCTAATTATGGAGGCAATTAATGGAAAAAGAAATCGTAGATGTAATCTTAAATGTTGATGGGATAAATGAAAAAGCAATTATTACTATTATGATTGGAGACGACTTAATAGAAATTGCTTTAGAATCTGATATTTGTTGCATTACAAAAGAAGGCGAAAATTTATTTGATATTCTTACTCAGATAAGGAAAGAATTTGAAAAAAGCAGTATAAAACTGCTGTGCAAAGGTTGTTCACTAAACGTTCACCCATCAGGGATGATTTTGGGAATGGGATATGGAAGAATGGCATATTCTCTTGTTTTAGGAAAACAAGCTTTAAAAGAATCATTGGTCGATATTTTTTCTCCATGTTCGGTTGAAGAGTACAGTACTGTTAATGAGCAGAATGAATTTTTTGAAAAATGGTGTGACAGTTTAAGAAAAGTGTAATTCAATATTGTTATAATGTCGTGTTTCCCATCGGCTTAAGCCGATGGGATTTTTTTCTTCAACAACACTGCAATAAGGAAAAGACCCGCCTTTTGACCGTTTATTGCCGTGTTCACTGCAATATCTTGACATTGTCACGCTAAAATGTTACAATTATCCTGCAATATTTTGTGTAATACACTGCTTTAAACTAAGGAGGTACTAAACAATGATAAAATTCATATCTTCATTCCTGGCGGCAGCTGTTGCCTGCGGTTCTGTCATGAGCAGTTTTGCTTCGGCAGAGGGCTTATCGGAACAGAAAGACGCTTCGTCAGACTCTGCCTGTATCGAAGCCGGGTTTCAGCAGTACACCGTTGACCTGTCCGGATTGGGTGCGCTCATCAAAAGGGACAATGTTCCCGAAGATCTTGAACACGCAGCATATATTACTATGACTCAGGAAGACTATGACGAATTGGTTGCGGATCCGAGTTCATATAAGCTTTGCTTCATAGCTTCGGAGCCGGTCATGATGCGTGACGGAATAGTTGTCAGCCTCAGAAATATCGAAACAGCTGACCCTACTGTAGCAGTTCCTATATATGCCGGATGTAAAGTCCTTGAGATGCTGGACGGCGTTTTCTTTGCATTCAATACGGAAGAGGAGGCTCTTCAACAGATAATGGCGGCTATGGACGGTACTGAGACCACCACATCTTCGACAACCACCTCGACAACAACTACTACTTCGGCTGATACAACGACAACTACAAGTGCAACGACCTCGGCAAATACTACACAGTCAACTACAACCACTAGTGCAACGACCTCGGCAACTACTACGCAGTCCACGACAACTACAAGTGCGACAACTTCGACGACTACTACACAGTCCGACACAACTACAAGCGCGACGACCTCGGCAACTACTACACAGTCTACTACAACTACAAGCGCAACGACCTCGGCAACTACTACACAGTCTACGACAACTACAAGTGCGACAACTTCGGCAACTACTACACAGTCCGACACAACTACAAGTGCAACGACCTCGGCAACTACTACACAGTCCACAACAACTACAAGTATTCAGCCGGCATTCTATAACGGTCACGCTTATGCGATTTATTCGGAGGCTGCGGATTCATGGGAGGAAGCCAAGGAGTTCTGCGAAACGGCAGGCGGTAAGCTTGCAGTTATCAACGACGCTGAGGAAAACGAGTTTGTTTATAAATATATGACCGAATGCGGATTCAAAAGCGCATATTTTGGCTTATCAGACCCGAATAAAGACGGAACATGGAGCTGGGCAGACGGTTCGGAGCTGACATATTCCAATTGGCACAGCGGTGAGCCGAGCTCCCAGAATGAAATGTACGGTATGTACTATTATAAGTTCTCTGACGGTACATGGAATGACGGCGTGTGGGGCGATAATACGACCGCATTTATCTGCGAATGGGAGTACAAGCTGGGAGACATCAATAACGATGACATAATAGACGCAGTTGATGCTTCCTCCGTACTTGCTTACTACGCTATGATATCCACCAATAAGGACGGCGGCTACAACGAGTGTCAGAAGTTTGCAGCAGACGTAAACAACGACGGTCAGGTAAATGCTGTTGACGCATCGAATATCCTTGCATACTACGCTTATATCTCAACAGCGGAGGGCGAAGTGAAGACCTTAGCCGAGTTTATGAACAGGGACAACAGTCAGGGAGATACCGACAAACAGAACGGTGACACAGGAGAGCTCAGGAATCCTGACAATCTTGACCCCAATGCGCCGATAGAGCTGCCTATAATCTCGATTTCCTGACAAACAGAACATAATATCAAAAAGTCACAGGTTATAACGACACCTGTGGCTTTTTTTGTTATGGTCAGCACACTAAATGCGATTCTGCCTCGATAAATGACCAGTGGTCAAAGTGACAAAATTGTAATGTTAACAAAAGGTAAAATACACGCTTTTTAGTTGATTTTTATATTTGAGTATGTTATAATATTATCAGGGTATTTTTAATTTGCTTATTTAATGGTTCTATTAGATAATAATCACCAAAACAATAGTGGGAATAGGTAATTCAGAAACGGTCGGTTCAATAAGCCTGAATTATTGGCGTAATGACAATACACTTACAGTATATCAAGAGGTATTGGCAATGAACTATATTTTAAAGCAAATGGAGGTGAGGGATCAATATATCAGTGAATGATCTGTCACGATATTGTATGATGATTTTTTCTTTTAGGGGATCCAGGCCGAACATTAAAACAATGCTGCGTCGGCAAATTTAATGACTATTTATAATCTTAGTGTGTACTCAATAGCTGCCGTCAGGCTGGTTATGCGCTGACGGACTTTGGGCAGACATATATTACTGTGATATACAGGAACTGCGGAACGAAGCTGCTTTGCTCAGTCCGCGGTACATGGTCAATGTGGGCATTAACGGGGAAAGTTGTTGCCATTCATAAGCAGCGGCATAATATCCACTCTTAGGGGCAGGAGGCGTCTGCCCTAAAACTACCATGAAAGGATCAGCAAGTAATGAGAACAACAACACAAATCAATACCTGCACCATTGAGAGAAAATTTCCGGAATGGGTGAAGGTAGATCGCATTATCAACGGGGTAAAGATATACAACATGAATATTTTTGATAATATCATGTCATTCAATCAGGATAATCTTGAAGGAGACGCGATCGATTATTTCGGCACAAAGATAACCTACGGCGAGCTTCCGGCACTGCGCGAGGCTTATGCAAGAGGACTGAAGCTGGCAGGAGTAAAGGAGGGCGACGTAGTTACTCTCTGTATGCCTGTAAGCGTTGAGAACCTTATGCTACTGTTTGCCTGCAACCTTATCAAGGCTGTCAGCAACAACGTGAACTTTTTGTTTCTTAAGGACGATTTCAACCTGTATACTCAGGACAAGGGCTCTGAGGTCATAGTTACCCTGGACGCATTCCTTCCGTATTTCACGGAGCATCTTGAAAACAGCAGCATCAAGAAGGTCATACTCATGAGCCTTGACGACTTCCTTCCAGCGGAAAAGAAGGGAATGTTCATGGACACCTCCGAGATGCCCGAAAAGATGCAGGAGGTATTCGATATCAAGCAGATAATGGAATGCCTGAGCAATCTGGACAAGATAGAGGGCGTTGAGTTCATACGTCTCGAGGATCTTCGCGTTGCAGGAGAAAACAGCGATATACCGCTTGATCTCGGTCCGACAGACCTTGACCGCGATATAAGCTATTACTATACCAGTGGCACTACAAGCAAGCCTAAGTGCGTCGTATATAAGGAGTATTCGCTTAATGCTTACGTCGAGATGCATGCAGGACTGGATACTCAGAATTATGTTGGCGAGCGTAATTTCCAGTGCATACCGCTTACTCACATGACAGGAGAGAGAGTATGCGCCATCATGCCGCTTGCTAGAGGCGGTACGCTCGTTCCGAGACCCATATACAACAAATACACATTTGCAAGAGACCTTTCTGAGACAGGCTGCAACTGTGTAGTTGCGACGGCGAGTTTCTACCTTACAAGCGTAAGACAGGGCGTTGTATCACCTACCGCACTTGAAATGCTCAAGCGTCCTGCGTCGGGCGGCGAGGCTGTAAACATAAACTCCGTCCGCAAGATAGATAAGTGGCTCCGCGACAATGGCTGTACGGTAAGATATTCACTGGGCGGCGGTGCAAGCGAAGAAGGCGGCGCTACACTCGTGACATACTTTATGGACGAAGAGACAAAGACCAACGAGACCGGCAAGCCTCTTGAGCCGTTCGTTCACGTAAAGCTGGTGGACGACAACGGAAATCTTGTGGAGGAGAACGAGGTGCTTGCCAACCTTCATGCTACAAGTCCTGCGGCAGCAGACCGTTATCTTAATAATCCTAAGGCGACAGAAGAGCGCTGGTACTATGACGAGAACGGTACAAAGTGGGGCGTTACTGGTGATATAGCTGTAAGACATGCCGACGGCTCATATACTATCATGGGAAGAGCTTCGGATTCTTATGTTGACGAAAATGGCAAGCGCGTATATTTGTTCATGATTGAAAGTACTCTTGATGAGAATGATCCTATTAATGAGTGGGAAATCAGTGCCTTCAAGAACGAGAAGGGTAGCTACGATGTAGTGGGTCAGATTATACTCGATCCCGATGAGGCTGAACCAAGCGCTGAGCTTGTAAAGTATATATGCGAAAAATATCATCTTGATGCTGTGAAATTCTACAAGGAATTCGAGATAGGTGAGATAACAGCAAAGAGAGATTACATACTGCTTACACACGACTATAGGGGATATATCTCTCCCAGTGAGGACGGAAGTCTTATGCTGGTGGACTATTCCGCAAACGGCAGTACTGTAAGAATCAAAACTGACAGAAATTATGTAATACCGATAACTGAAAAATATGGTGAGGAGAATGAATGATGAAGGGAACAAAGATTTTATCAGTTCTTGTTTCGGCAGCAATGCTGAGCAGCACTGTGGGAATGACAGCTTTTGCAGCTGAAAACGATAATACAGAAAATAAAACATACAACTATGTAGCTCTTGGCGACAGTATAGCAGCAGGTTTCGGGCTGGCAGACGGCGAGCTTAAAGATGACCCTGCACTGGTTATAACCGATGAGCTTCTTGAAAATCCGGTGAGCGGAGCATATCCAGCAATATTCACAGAGTATTTAAAGGAGCTCGGCGAGGAAAGAGGGTATGAGGTAATGGGCACTAACCTTGCCTCCACTGCATATCGCGCTGAAGACATTGAAAAGACGATAAAGACTCCTGGATATAAAGGAGAGTTCGCTGCGTCCATACTCGAAAGATTTGTCGAAGAGGGGGCAAGCGAAGTTCTTGTTCCTTATCACGATTATTACACTAAGTATCTCTCTGCCGCTGACCTTGTAAGCATTCAGCTTGGCGGAAATGATATCGTAATGAGCATTGTTCCCCAAATGGTATTCGGCGATAATCCTATCCTTCAGGCTGCCGGAACCTCTCTCACGCTTACACTTTTTGGAATGGATACAGAGACAGCTATTGGCGGCGGACTTAAAATACTTTATGAAAATAAAGACAATATCACTTCCGAGGATTTCATTGAGGCAGCTGTCTTCATGTATAATGTGAGCCAGATGTCAGACCAGCTCGTTGACGACTCTGCAAGCCACGTAAAGGGTGTTGTTGAGGCTGTTCAGGAGCTCAACGGCGACGCCAACATCGCACTTGTGGGTATGTTCAATCCCTACCGTACAGAGGAAGGCTCAGATAAGATAAAGGAAGAAATATATGACATACTCGGCAGAATCTATGCAGAAGCTGCAACAGTTGCTGCTGCTGGTGAGAACGAGCTCACAGTCAACGGCAAATTGACAAAGGACTTTATAGACGGCCTTCAGGATAAGGTCAACATGATATACGAGCTCAATGTATTTATGCTGATGTATAAAGACAGAACGGAGCTTTTCGAGATACTTGACATGGTCGAAAAATACGACGATATCAATGAGCTCAAGGAGATAGCAGCAATCATGAAAGCTTCAAATGGCACCCCTGCTGAGGAAGAGCTTATGGAGGTTCTGCTAAGATACGATGATATCAATGAGCTCCAGTCAGCAATTGATATCATAAAGAAGTATAAAGACATCGAAGAGCTTACAAATCTTATTGATATTTTGTCAAAGTATCGTACAGCAAGCCAGTCAGCAGAAGAAGAAGCTATCGCAGCTGAGATCGCTGCACCTCTTGCTATGATGCTGGCAGGCAAGAATGTTGATCCGCAGATACTTCGCCTCAATGAGGAGCTTAAGGTCATTGCAGAGGAGACAGGCGCAACCTATGTTGATGTATATAACATCTCTCCGGAGGACGATTTCGATCCTCATCCCAATGCAAATGGTCATAAGGAAATTGCAGGCATACTTTATGATACTATGTATAAGATAGTATGCGGAAGAATGAGCATTGATGCTGAGGTTGCCGAAGAGGAGTCCGAGCCTGAACAATTCATCGACATCAGAGCTACGGGCGATGTTAACGGCGACGGTAAAACAGACGTTTCCGATGTGGTATTCATTTTGGCACATATCACTGGTATAAGACCGCTTACGGCAGATGAACAGAAATATGCTGATATGGACGGAAATTGCATTATAGACTTTATGGATATGCTGATTCTGTCTGGCAACATTAATATGTAAAATCAATGATGTGATTGAGTGAACGACAGTTTAAAGGCATTAAAAAAGTGGCTGTAAAAACTCCCTCAAACACATATATTAAAAAAATAGCTGCACAGAAACAGTCATTACTGCGTTCTGTGCGGCTATTTCTATTATCCTGAGTTTTTTACAACACGTTTTCTTTTTTATGACTCGGACAGCAGTATTATTTCAGCTTGAATTTCTCTATCGGAGTGAGAGTGCCCGGTTCATTTGAAGCGTAGGCGTAATAGGCAAGTATTTGCGATGCGTCAACTGCGTCTATATAGCCGTCCTTATTGACATCTGCAACTGCCTTTTGTAGGACGTTGAAGCTTCCTTCTTTTCCAGCAGAAACCTGAGAATAGTATGCGTGGACCTGTGACGAATCCACAGCGTCAATAAAGCCGTTGAAGTCAACGTCCCCCAGATTGAGTTCGACGACTGCATCATTTGATACATCGCCCTGTTTTATAAACTCGCTTTGTGGTTTGTCATTCAGCTTTGTCGGATTTGTGCTCCATGAGTCAATAGCTCCATAAGAGGAAACATCAGGTGCTGATTTGGTGGCATCTGTTAAGGGTGTGAGCTTAGCAGTGATATTTACAGGACCCTTTACATCTTTTATCCTGTAGACCAGCCTCTTGTATGAGTCGTTCGTGGACTGGTCTTCAACTACCGGCGCGTGCCACCATCTGGCTGCGCTCTCTGAGTAAAGGGAGCCCTCAGCTGATGAGGTGAAGTCTATCCTGAGCTGCACTGATTCGTCCTCCGTGTAGGTGAGAATAGCAGTGTTGCCATTTGTCTGTATCTTCTGAGGTGTATACATTACCCAGTACAGGGTCGATGTGTCTTTGAGGTCGACCTCGTCGCGGACTACGAGAGAGAGTCTGTTATCCGTCAGGAGGAAGCCTCTTTTTGCACTTGAAGCCTTTGAACTCACAAGATCTGTCATATCAACTACTGCCTTTGCCTGTGTTTCGGAAGAAGATGTTTCGAGCTTGGCTGTTTTTTCAAATTCATAGCCGAAGTCAGAGGCATTCGGATTAATGAGCAGAGTATTATGTGCGTCGGCTCTTAACCTGAATATTTTGAACCTTATGTTATCCTCAGATGTAGGGGACATATAGCCCGGAAGCTTGTAGCTGTCCTTTCCCATGTCAATTGCCCATTTTACTCCGAGAGCATTGAATACGAAGCTACCCTGATCAAGGTGTACGAAGAAATCGCGCAGTGTCGTGCCAGCTTTTACGCCGACAAAGGACTGCTTTGGTTCAAAGCTGCTCCTGAATGTTGCAAAAGCTGCGTCGCCGCTTATGACCATATCTTTGTCTATGCTTGTTTTTGTGCCGCTTGTGTCCTCCTCGTACCAGCATAGTATCTGAACAATGCGTGTGGTGTCGTTGGGGGAGTTTGCTGCAAGACGTTTGAGGATATCTGAACTGAAGCCGTAGTGAAGATCATAATGTCTGTAGAAGTAAAGCTCGCCGGCTGTCGTCATAAGGCTGTCATAAGTGTCGCTGAAGCTAAACGAGCCTGCGTCAGATTCCATGCCGTGTATTACTCTCATGAGTCTGCCGTCCTTCAGACCGGTGCAGGTATCGAGACCGTAAAACTTGCCTAAAGATGTTTCCATAGACGAGAACAGCATTGAGAAATTGTCGAGGGACAGGAGCATATACTCCATTCCCTCAGTTGTAGCACCGTCGGGAGCAAATTTGTTCAGATCTTTCTCAAGGCATATAAATGCGTCGTGGCAAAGTGAGGAGGTGATATCCTTGTATTTGCCCATGAGCGCTAATGAGACCATTACCACGCCGGCAGTAACTATCGGGTTATGGTTATGCTCTGCGAAAACTCCTCTTACAACGCCGTTGCTTGAGGTCTGGGAGCGTGATGGGCTGTTGCTGGTATAGGAATCATTTGCGGGGCGGAAGCAGAGACGCTTTATAGCATCCTCCAGCTTCGTAAGCTTGCCCTGCTTTTCCCATGCGCTGTACATCCAGTCATAGGCTATCGCGTAGCCCTGACAGAAAAAGCCGAAGTCGAGGTCGTGCCACGGGTTTATATCAGGGAACTGGTTCACGTTGTTGAGGACTACCCATGCGGCGTCGGCGTACTTCTGGAGTCCGGTTATCTGGTACATCATACCGAAGGTCATCATTTTATCTCTGAAATCGTCTGCGGCAGTGCCCTTGTTGCCAGCGCCGGGCATTCTTGTCTCATAGCATTTGGTATAATTGAATAGATAATCGTTTTTTGAATTGCCGGAGAGCTGCTCGCAATACTTGTCCGCCTTTGTCTGTAGTCTGCCGTACCAGCTGTACTTGGGGTCGTCAGGGTCACTGACAGCCTTTTTCAGCGTGGTTAAGGACTTGTCTGTTATCATCAGGCTTGGGTGAGCACTGCGTTTTCCGGACTGAGCGTTGAAGTCCTTCAGTATATTCTGAGCCGAAGGACGCTGATAATTGTCAGCATTTTCAAAGTCTTCATATATCTTCTTGGTATGAAGCGTTAAGCCGTCAAGATCTCCGGCGGATACTGCCGGATCAGAGATATCAGCTTTTGTATCGCCGCTTGTGACACCGAGAACGATACTGCTGTACGCAGCGTCGTATCCGCTTTCACCGGTGAAGATGTTAAGACCGCCCAATGACAGAAATACCGCAGCTGCGGCAGAAGTTGCGGCAGAGACGATCCTTGTAAACAGTCTGTTCATGTGATACCTCCTGTCTTATATCATTATTTTATGCTTAAATTATAGCATGGATAGCGGATAATATCAATAGTAAATTTAAGTTATGAGTATGAGATCAGGACTGTTAAGTGTGATATTTCTGCTTTCGAGTACCATACTGCAAGGCTGAAGTCAGAAGTTGTTACTGCCTTGAAAAGCCTGTATACAGCCTTGAACAGCACTTGTATATTGGCGCGTCAAGGGAGCTTTTTCCTGCCCTGAGAGCTGAGAGCTAACGTTTTGAGCAAGATGTAAAACATATATGATAAACATATAAAAATGAACCGGGAGCAGCCATATATTTAACCAAACTTGGTAAAAAAAGTACCATAAAGCTTAAGTGATGAAATATTCTGTTAAGTCTGCGAAAGTTAAAGAATATACAGCTGAGTAGGTCTGCGCGAATCTCTGACTGTTTCAGAACTCAAAATAATATATTCTCTCTTTATTATCTCCGATTTTGCCGCGAGATGTCTGCTAAAGAGCTGTTTGTATATGATTTTTATTATTTGTAAACGAATTTCAATTTTATTGTTATGATATATTCATTGACTTATTACAAAAAAAGTGATATTATGATATAAAAGCTACTCTTAAAG
>NZ_JAGCFH010000214.1 GCF_017650195.1 Ruminococcus sp.
CGTCTGCCCAGCATTTCAACTATAGCATAAATATCGGTGATATAATAGCAAGTGACACGAATACCTGCAAGGTCGAGAAGATTCTTCCTTGCAGCCTCCGTGGTTATCGGCAGCCCCTTCTTTTGCAGCTTGCCTATTATCGACTGCGGCGATTTGAGCCTGCTTTCTATATTATGTATCGGATTACGCTGAAATTTAACGCCGAATTCATTATCAAGAATATTCAGATAGGTTTTAACAACCTCAATAGCCGAGTCATATAGATGCTGTAGTTGCAAAAAATCGTAGAAAACGTGTGAGAACATTTCCTTCATAGATTCGCTGTTATCAGCAAGTGCAGGAAGATTATCAAACGCCTCTTCGTAAAAATCCCTTTCGCTCATGCCATTTCATTCCCTTCTTTATGTCTGACTGTCCTCGCCCTCTGTATATTCAAAACTGCTAGAAGTGTTTCCGGCTTTGCTGAACTGTGTTTTGTAAAGCTCGGAATATACTCCGCCTTTGTTCACAAGGTCATTATGAGTGCCTCTTTCAGAAATTACACCATCCTTTATTACAAGTATCTCGTCAGCTGCAAGAATGGTAGAAAGCCTGTGTGCAATAAGTATACTTGTTCTTGAGGATATAAGCGGCTCTATTGCGTCCTGTATCTTCTGCTCGGATATTGAATCGAGAGCTGAGGTCGCTTCGTCGAATATCATAAGGGCGGGATCCTTTAGAAGAACACGGGCTATGGATATTCGCTGCTTTTCGCCACCTGATAGCTTCAGTCCTCTGTTTCCGACTACTGTGTCGAGACCTGTTTCCTGCTTTTCAATGAATTCGTATATATTTGCCTGCTTGCATGCTTCTATAAGCTCTTCCTCCGTTGCATCGGGCTTTGCATACAGTAGGTTTTCACGGATAGTTCCGTTGAACAGATAAGTTTCCTGACTGACAATTCCTATGTGTTCCCTTAAATACTCAAGATCAAGCTTCTTTACATCAATACCGTCAAAAAGAACTGTTCCTGACGTAACGTCATAAAGACGCGGTATAAGGTTGACAAGGGTGCTTTTTCCTGAGCCAGAGGGCCCGACAATAGCAATACATTTTCCGCTGCTGAGCTTGAAGGTGATATCATTGAGAATCTGTCGCTCTTTATCGTAGTAGAAACCGACATTTTTGAACTCGACCTCACCATTTG
Organism: Ruminococcus sp.; assembly: GCF_017650195.1. Lineage (GTDB taxonomy): Bacteria > Bacillota > Clostridia > Oscillospirales > Ruminococcaceae > Ruminococcus. The sequence continues at coordinate 1,187 of NZ_JAGCFH010000214.1, forward strand.
GCTCTTTGTCTGGAGTTATAGCGTCAGGAGCATTTTCTATCTCAATAGGCATATCATAATACTCGAAAATTCTTGTAAACATAGCCATTGAGCGTATCCAGTCCACCTGTATATTAAGAAGCTGGTTCACAGGACCATACATTCTTCCGAGAAGCGCTACAAGCACTGTAATATCTCCGACTGTAAGGTCCGAATCATATTTCATCATAAGTATACCGCCAGCAAGATAAATAAGCATAGGGCCAATACTTGAAAAAGTAGTCAGCGCTACTCTGAACCATCGTCCGGCCATACCCTCACGGATATTGAGCTTTATCATCTTATGGTTTACTTTTTCGTATTTTTCATACTCCGTCTGCTCCATACCGAACAACTTTACAAGGAGCTGACCGCTGACAGACATGGTCTCGTTGAGAATACCGTTTATCTCGTCGCTGCACGCCTGAGATTCCTTAGTTATGGACCACCTTGTCTTTCCGGCGCTTCTTGTAGGTATAGCAAAAAGTGGAACGACAAGTATTCCGACTATGGCAAGTATCCAGTTCTGCCTGAACATAACTATCATCGCTACAATAAGAGTTATAGAATTTGAAAGTATACTTGTAAGCGTATTGGTTATTATCTGCTGAACTCCTGAGATATCGCTGGTCATTCTTGTTATGATGTCGCCCTGATTGTTGGATGTAAAAAAGCGCTGGGACATCTTTTGCAGGTGAGCATACATCTTATTTCGCATATCGTACGTGATATGCTGAGCTATCCATGTATTCATATAGCTTTCAAGAACGCCTATAAGATTTGCTCCAAGCGTTACTGCAAGTGATAAAACTATAAAGAATATCAGCTTCTTCAAGCTTCTACCATAAAGTCCTTCATCTATAATCTTACCTGTAAGTACTGAAGGTAGAAGGCTGAGGGTGGATGATATGATTATAGCAATCAGAACTATTATCATCTGCTTCCAATAAGGCTTTAAATACGAAAATATCCTTTTCAGAAGGTCTTTTGTTACTTTCGGGCGATTTTTCTTCTCCTCATCGGTAAGATAACCCATTCCTCTCGGTCCACCTATCGGCGGCATAAATATCAGCTCCTTTATATTATTTCGTTATTTCTTCGATAAATTTATCTATCGCACCTGTATAATCATCCTTTGATGACATGCCGTTTACATCTTTCATGACTTTTTCAATCTTTGATGGGAGCGGTTCCGCAGAATATGCTATAACAGATCTCGATTCCGTGTCGAGCATGAGCATAATACCGTTCCCGTCTTTATATTTTCTTTTGTAATAGGCTTTAAGTATGTCCTCGTTCGGCGTTTTTGTTCCGTTTCTGGTTGCAAGTATCGTAACATCCTCTTTTACATCTGAGAGAGCATTCTCGAACCTTCGTATATCCTCATATCCAAAGATCTGAGCATTGTCAATGAAATGCTCAGGGCACAGTTCGCCAAGCTGAAGCAGTCTCATTATACCTCTTCTGTAGTCACCGCCTATTAATTCCTTTGTTTCCCAGTACAGTGCATTATTCTCCGTGGTCTGGCTTATATTAGTAAGACACGAACCTGTACGATAAACTATATCCTCGTTTGTAGCATTATTTATAAGTATAACAAGTCCGCTGCCTTTGCCCTCGTATATCTCTCCGAACTCATCGACAGCATAGTCATAAGGAGCTTTTCCGTTAAGATCGTTTGTAATTATGACAGCCACATTGATAAGCTTTTCGCTGAAAAGCCAACCTGCATAATCATTACAGGCTTTTAAGGCCTCAGAGCTGAGAATGCCGGCTTTATCAAAAACATACGTTCCGTCGGTACTTCCAACACTACGTTCAGTAAAGGGCTGACTGGTTGTTTGTACACTTTTGCCGCCTGATATAGGCGTTTTATTTGAAGAGCAGCCAATTGAAACAAAGCAGGCTGCAGAAAGAATCAGACTCAAAAATAAGATTTTTTTCAAAAAAATCATCCTCTGCTCTTGTATTTATATTTATATTTTAGTATAATTTAATAGAAAAATCAAGTGGAAAGAGTAATTCTGCAAAAATTATATTTACCCAAGGAGTTTTAAAAATGGATTACGAAATAAAAGGCAATGACATCATAGTATCGGAAAACGATCTCGATCTTGATGAAACTCTTGACTGCGGTCAGGCGTTCCGCTGGAAAAAGATATCCTCTGATTACGAATGTACATATTCCGGTTCCTTTTTCAACGATAA
>NZ_JAGCFH010000215.1 GCF_017650195.1 Ruminococcus sp.
AATACTGCATTGTAAAGTTGGCTGAACCGCCGTGTACCGAACGGTATGCACGGTGACTTGAGAGGTCGGCGGCTAAATAGCCGCCTCCTACTCGATTGTTGTTCTTGCATTTTTTACACGAAAATGGCACAAAACTTGACAAAATCACAATAATACGCTATAATAAAAATACTATACCAAAAAGGAGATGAAAAACGCAATGGACGGTGCCCCTGACGGCAGTAATCCTGATAATACAAGGTTCTTCGTTGAATATAAGATATCAAGGCATGGTCTGCACTATCGCTTGTGTTGACTATGCCTTTATGAGGTTTAAGAGAACATAGAAATATTATATTTTTACGGAGGATATGAATAATGATAGGGCAGATAATTCTGCAAATTATACTTATAGCGCTGAATGCGCTCTTTGCGTGTACCGAGGTGGCAGTTATTACCATAAGTGACGTCCGCCTTGAAAAGCTTGCGGCAAGCGGCAACAAAAGAGCCATAAGGCTCAAAAAGCTTACCAATCAGCCCACACGTTTTCTTGCCACAATACAAGTTGCGATAACCCTTGCTGGATTTATAGGTGCAGCATTTGCAGCTGACAGCTTTTCTGAAATGCTTACGTCTGCGCTTGTGAAAGCAGGCACGGGTATACCGGCAGCAGTGATAAAGAAGGTATCGGTAGTTATCATAACACTGGTGCTTTCCTTCTTCACTCTTGTGTTCGGCGAGCTAGTACCCAAGCGTCTTGCAATGAAGGACCCAGAGAAGATAGCTCTTGCAGCGAGTGGCATGATAACCTTTGTGTCAAGGATCTTTGCACCTATGGTATGGCTTCTAAACATCACCTCCAACGGTATACTGCGTCTTATGGGTATAGACCCAGAGAGTGACGACGATACCGTTACCGAGGAGGAGATACTCATGATGTCCGACGCTGGTGCCGAAAAAGGGACTATTGACGAGGATGAGAACCGGATAATAAAGAATATTTTTGCATTTGACGACACTACCGTTGAGCAGGTATGTACGCACAGGACAGATGTTGACGTGCTTTGGAGCGACGACGATACTAACGTGTGGGAGGAAACTATCCATCGCACAAGACACTCATCCTTTCCTATATGCGGAGAGAGCGTTGACAACGTTATCGGTGTGCTGAATGCCAAGGACTACTTCCGCCTTGACGATAAGAGCCGTGAAAATATCATGAATTCCGCGGTGCATGAGCCCTGCTTCGTACACGAGAACATGAAGGCGGACCGCCTTTTCGACCAAATGAAGAAGCGGGGAGCCGATCATTTCGCTATCGTAGTAGACGAATACGGCGGAATGAGCGGTATAATTACTATTACCGACCTTGTGGAGGAGCTTGTTGGTGACTTTGCCGACGACCCCGAGGACGAGCCTGCTGTAAGGCTTGAAAAGACAGGGGACAACACATGGACAGTACCTGGTATCAGCTCCCTCAGTGACGTATGTGAGGAGATCGATGTGGTGCTTCCTGCTGATAAGTATGAGACCTTCGGCGGATACGTCATAGCAGAGCTGGGTGAGATACCAAAGGACGGCTCACAGCTTTCGCTTGAAGCAGGAGGGCTTCATATAGACATACTCGAGGTGAAGCATCACCGTATAGAGGTATGCCGTGTGGAGAAGCTTGCTGCTGAGAAGGAAGAAGAAGAGGAATGATACTGCGGGGAATGGGAACGCAGAATATAAGGAGAGATAATTATGTCAGGTATAGGAAATTTTTACGGTGAAAGTCCGTCATTAGGCGGAAAAAAGGCTTCGCCGGCGCTTGTTTTTGTAGTGTTCGGCTTAATCGCGCTTTTTTGTATAGGCTACGGTATAACTGGATTTGTAGGAGAAAAAGTCACTCTTGACGAGGCGTTCTCATCCGGTCTGGACGGAGGAGAGATAGTAAGCGGCGTGCCGCCAACTGGCAGCAATCAGTATAATCTGAAGGTCAAGAACAGAGTGAATATGATACCACTGGGAGACGAGTATTATTTTCTGATATGCTCCGAGAATGAGGATAAGGCGTTCATTGTGCGTGCAGAAAAGGAGTTCGGTGATAACTTCGACGGCGAGTACAAGAATTTTAGAAATAAGGCTATAAAAGGCAAGGTAAAGAGAACAAACAGCAGGGTGGAAAGCAATTTCACTTATGACCGTATGCTCGACTCAGCTGTGTTTATCGACTTAACAAGCACACGTCTCAGCATTATGTGGATAATAGCTGGAATACTCAACATTGTTTTAATTATATGCTTTGCCATACAGACAAAGAAGAACAAGTATGACGAGTATATGAGCACAGGCACAAAGGTGGGGCTTGGCTCTGCAATGCTGATCTCCATGCTTGTTGCCGGATGCCTGATTATTTACCTTATTATGCGATTCTGACATTGACAATATATCGGGGAAATGATATAATTAATGTATCCATGATAACCGCCATAAGGCGGTTATTGCCCTGAACTCTGTCCAGGGAGCGTAAATTCCTTAAAAACAGTAAATTTGCGCGGCACACTAAGTTATAATACCTATTTTAATTTTACAGAAAGAGGTCATAATATATGGCAAAGGATAAAAAGCTGGTATCCGAGATAACCTCAATGGACGAGGATTTTGCTCAGTGGTATACCGATATCTGCAAGAAGGCAGAGCTTATAGAATATACGAGCGTAAAGGGCTGTATGGTAATACGTCCCTACGGCTATGCGATATGGGAAAATATGCAGCATATACTTGACACTGAATTCAAGAGACTGGGACATGAGAATGTATGTATGCCAATGTTTATCCCCGAGAGCCTTCTCCAGAAGGAAAAGGACCACGTTGAGGGCTTTGCTCCTGAGGTTGCATGGGTAACTCATGGTGGAAACGAGAAGCTGGAGGACAGGCTTTGTGTTCGTCCTACCTCAGAGACTCTTTTCTGCGAGCACTATGCTAATATAGTTCATTCATACCGCGACCTGCCCAAGCTCTATAACCAGTGGGTAAGCGTTGTCCGCTGGGAAAAGACTACACGTCCATTCCTTCGTTCAAGAGAGTTCCTCTGGCAGGAAGGTCATACTATACATGCAACAGCCGAGGAAGCTATCGAGGAAACAGAGCGTATGCTCAATGTATATGCTGATTTCTGCGAGAAGTCCCTTGCTATGCCTGTTATCAAGGGCAAGAAGACTGAGAGCGATAAATTCGCAGGAGCTGTCTCTACCTATGCCATTGAAGCCCTCATGCACGACGGCAAGGCTTTGCAGGCAGGTACATCACACTATTTCGGCGACGGCTTTGCAAAGGCATTCGGCATTGAGTATACTGATAAGGAAAACAAGAGAGTGAATCCCCACCAGACCAGCTGGGGCGTTACCACTCGTCTTATCGGCGCAGTCATCATGACCCACGGTGATAACAGCGGACTTGTACTTCCACCTGCTGTAGCTCCGATACAGGCGGTTATCGTTCCTATTGCCCAGCACAAGGAAGGCGTACTTGACAAGGCAAACGAACTTCTCAATGAACTGAAAGCCGCAGGTATAAGAGTAAAGCTTGACGACAGCGAGAATTCACCGGGCTGGAAGTTCTCGGAATATGAAATGAAGGGCGTACCTGTACGTATCGAGATAGGTCCCCGTGATATAGAGGAAAACCAGTGCATAGTCGCAATACGATATAGCGGCGATAAGAAGACTGTGGCACTTGGCGATCTTGCATTATACGTTAAGGCACTCCTCGAAAAGGAGATACCTGAGGGTATGTTCAACAAGGCTGCGGAGAACCGCGCAAACAGGACATACGCCTGCACGACTATAGACGAGATAAACAAGGCTCTGGAGAAGGGCGACGGCTTCATCAAGGCAATGTGGTGTGGCGAGGAAGCATGTGAAGACGAGGTCAAGGAAAAGACCGGCGTGGGCTCAAGATGTATACCATTCGATCAGGAGCAGCTCAGCGACAAGTGTGTATGCTGCGGCAAGCCTGCAAAGTGCATGGTATACTGGGGCAAGGCTTATTGATTTAGCTTATAGCTGTAAGCCACAAGTCATTAGCTTGCAGGGACGGCTTGTTTAATCTGAATTGTAGCGACGTACAGTGTGCGCCCATGCCAATAACTAATAAATGACCTTTGTAGGAGCGGATATTATCTGCTCGCATATATGACTGCAAATGACGGGGCGATGTGGACATCGCCCCGAGGTTTTAAGTTTATTTTGTCAGGCAGTCGAGGACATCAGCCCCACAGATATTCTAATCACTAAGTACTAATTTCTAATAACTGAAATCAAATGAAGGTGATATTATCAAAACAGTTGAGATATTCACAGACGGCGCTTGCAGCGGCAATCCAGGTCCTGGCGGCTACGGTGTGGTGCTCCGTTTCGGAAAAATAGAAAAGGAACTTTCTGGCGGTGACAGTGCCACCACCAACAACAGAATGGAGCTCCTCGGTGTTATAACAGGGCTTTCTGCGTTGAAAGAGCCTTGTAAGGTCATACTCACCACTGACAGCAAGTATGTGGTTGACAGTATAACCAAAGGCTGGGTATATGGCTGGAAGAAAAAGGGGTGGATAAAGTCCGACAAGAAACCTGCCCTCAACGTTGACCTATGGGAGCAACTCCTGCCCCTGCTGAAAAAGCACGACGTTACTTTTAACTGGGTCAAGGGACACGCAGGACACCCCGAAAACGAGCGTTGCGATCGCCTTGCAGTGGAGCAGAGAGATATACATTCAAGGTGATACCGTGCTTCCTGCACGGCAAAAAATATTATTTCCGAAAGAGGTGTACATTATGGGATTACTGGACAAGATAAAGGAAAAGCTCCTTAACCGCGATTCGGCAGACACGGGCTTTCTTACTGATGACGAAAAGGAGCTTCGGGAGTATGAGGAATACTATACACCCCAGACCGGAGTTGCTGATGGAACTTACGCAGAATTTGTAATTAGCGATGTTTTCGCTATTACCGGAAGAGGAACAGTCGTCACAGGAACGGTAACAGGCGGAGTTTTCCGCGTTGGCGATGAAGTAACCGTAGTTCACGGTAGCAACGAGATAAAGTCTGAGATCATGGGCATTGAGCAGTTCCGTAAGACCTGTGATTCCGTATCGGAGGGAGCTAATGCTGGTTTCTGGCTTAAGGACATCGACAGGAAACAGGTTAACAGGAACGATATCATAAAAAAGCACGGAAACACTGATATATGAAACCAAACCAAAGGGCTGTAGGGACTTTGTCTCCTTGCAGCCCTTAGCTAATAAAAAAGCTGTAATGTTAGTATTTAACAATACAGCTTTTGATATTTTGTACGAAACATAGAACTTGAAAATGATTTTTCAATATTCAATGTTTTTCTTTGAATTTCAGTACATTCCGCCTTCTTAAAGATTTATTCTTCGCCGTTTTTTTCTGCGGATTTGTCTTCAGCGTCGTCACCCATAATTTTCTTGTAGGCCTTTTCTGCTTCAAGTTCCTTGGCTTTTTTAGCAGCTTTACGCGCACCGGAAGCACCTAGCTTCCAGCCACGCTTCATCAGCACGGCAGCGAATACTGCCGCAGCAGCTAGGGCGCCTAACATGATGACTATGAAGGCAATCTTTTTGATATTGAAGTCTGTGACTGTATAGCTTATTTTTTCGGACTTGGCGTACTTAGCTCCAGCAGAGCCTGAGAATACGCTGAGACTAAAACCTTCAACAGGCTTGCGTTCCGGACTTTCGTATGTAAAGCCGAAAGCGTCATCACCTATAGTGCTAACGCTTTTTGGTATGCTGACCTGTTTCAGTTCGTCGCACACGAAAAATGCGTCTGCGCCTATAGTTTTTACGCCCTCCGGAAGAATGACCTTGCTGAGAGATTCACAGTAAGCAAAGGCATTGTCGTCTATCAGGCTTACAGTTGTCGGTATTGAAAGAGAGGTAATCTTATTATCGAACATGAAGGCTGAAAGACCTATGGTTTCAAGCCCCTCCGAGAAATCCACGCTTTTCAGACCTGAACAGTAGCTGAAAGCCTCATCTCCTATAGCTGTGACAGATGAGGGGATATGCAACGATGTGAGCTGAGCGCAGGTGGAGAAGGCTCCGGAGCGAATATTGACAGTACCCTCGGGGATTATAAGCTCTCCGCTCTTGTTCACGGAAGCCCTTATGATATCTTTCTTTTTGCTGTCCATGAGCATTTCGTCCTCATAGACGAATGAGCTGTTTGCAGAAGCGTCTATTTCCTGCAGGGAGAACCAGCAACCCATGGCGTTGTCGCCTATGGAAGTAAGAGAGGCAGGTAGCCTGAAACCGCTTATGGAGGCGCACTGATAGAACGCGTACTCGCTGATGTCCGTGACATTATTGCTGAGCTTTATATCTGAAAGTGACTGACAAAGCGCAAATGTAAAGGGCTCGACCGTAGTAAGTGTATCGGGGAGCTCAATGCTCTCAAGGGCAATACAGCCGAAAAAAGCATGATCTCCGAGATAGGTAAGTTTTTTCGGGAGAGTTACCGTCCTCAATGAAGCGCAGTCGTAAAAGGCGTTTGGAGCTATAGTAGTTATCGAATCCGGTATTTTGAGAGATGTTATTCCAGTACACCCCTGAAAGGCGCCGTCACCAATAGCAGTGATAGCCGTACCGTTTCGTATGGAGGGGACCTCCGTAACTATGGTAGCTGAGCACCTTGTTATGGTGTAGGTCATATCCTGATTCAACTCATAATAGAAGGAGCCGTCATAAAGCGTACTTTCTGCCCCCTGCAATTCGTCAGCAAAGGCGCTGAACGGGGTACAGCTGAAAAAAGCAGTTACAGCAGCTGACAGAGCGGCAAATCTACTACTGATTTTATTCAATGGTATCATCCTCCTTCTTATCGGTGGAGTCCTCTGCCTCGCGGCGCTGTCTACGGAGCTCCGCAGAGTGGGCCTTTCTTTTTGCGGCAGCATTCTCAGCCTTTTTCTTCTTAACTGTCTTTCCAGTGAGTATGCCTGCGAAAGCAAGAACAGCAGCTCCGAGTATTGCGGCTAAGCTATATACGAAGCCAGAGGACACGTTCTTTCCGAAGAATCTTGTTGTACCTGTTACCACTTTCATGCCTGCTGATTTAGCAAAGGAGTAGGCGGTGCAGTCCTTGGGAGCATAGAGCGTGAAGCCCTCAACAACAGCGTCGGCTGCTTCGCCGTTCTGGGTATCGGCATTATCGTTGTGATAATAGCCGAAGGCGCAGGCACCTATATCTGTAAGTGACTCGGGCAGTCGCAGGCTTTTTAGCGACGTGCAGTCATATAGAGCGTCCGAGCCGAGAGTAGTCAGCTTGTCCGAGAGAACAAGGCTCGACAGCTTGTTACAGCCCTCGAAGGCATAAGCGTTTATCACTTCTATATCGGGGAGTTTTACGCTTTCAAGGTTCTTGCAATTGGCAAAGGCGGACTGTTGTACCTCCTTTACTCCCGAGGGAGACGTATAGCTCTTATCCGCCTTGTTTGCGGGATAAGCGATTATGACAGTCATGTCATTGCTGTACATTACGCCGTTTTCTGATCGGTAAATGCCGCTGTTGCCGTCAATTTCTATCTCCTCCAGCTCAGTGCAGTAAATGAATGGCTCCTCGTCGTTCCATTCTTTTATAGTATCAGCTGCCTTGAAGGTCTTTAGTGATGTGCAGTCGCAGAACACCTGACTGCCGACAGTCTCGGCTCCACAGAATTCCGCGTATTCAAGGGCGGTACACTTATCAAATGCGTTATTGCCTATTTTCTTCACGCTGGCAGGAACTACCACCTTTTTCAGTTCTGAACAGTTGAAGAAGGCGAGCTCTCTTATCTCCTCGACGGTATCGGGAATGATTATCTCCTTTGCCATCGTTCCCGTGAAGCAGCTGGGGTATATCTTTGTAATTGGATTGCCGTCTATCTCGGCGGGTATGGTTATGGTGCTGTCGGTTGAGGTACAGAAGGTGAGGACAGCGCCAGTGCTTATCATAGCATACTCGAAATCTCCCGATTTTATACGGTCAAGAGCGAGAAGGTCCTGTTTTTCCTGATATTCTTCAGGAGTGAGGAAAACGAAGCTGTTCTGGTAATCGTAATCCGAATCGGAGTCGGTACAGTAGATATGAGCCGCAGAATTGGGAGAGCCCACTACAGTGAAGCTGTTGTTTGCGGTGATATTGCCGTCCTCATCAGTATAGTAGCCGAATGCACAGTAGGATATATTTGACACGGAATCGGGAATGACAACAGCCGTAAGGCCTGTATTCACAAAGGCGTACTGACCTATCTCCTCAAGAGACTGCGGTAACTCGATCTCCGTAAGCTCCTTGCAACCTGCAAAGGCTCCGCCCCCGATATATTCAAGTGTAATTGGGAGTTTTATCTCTTTGAGCACGGAACAGCCTGAAAATGCATAGGGATCGAGTTCTGTTACCTTTGTTCCGCTGAGATCAACGGATTCCATTTCGGTCAAATCTGCAAGAGCGAAGGCTCCGATCTTTTCGAGTCCTGACGGAAGAGTGATATCCTTTATCCCTGCATTGTAGAGGGACGAGGTACCTAGCTCCTTAACGCTGTCGGGAACTTTGAAGCTGTTGCCGCCCTTTTTGCAGGGGTAGCATACGAGCCTGTCCCTATCCTTGGTGTAGAGTATGCCCTCCTCTGAGAAGAAATCCTTATTGTCCTCGGATACTGTTATACTGCGGAGCTTGGTGCAGTATATAAATGGGTTCTCGTCGGATATATAGTTTATCGACGAGGGTAGGGATATTTCCGTAAAGGTATTGTTTTCAGGATCGCTTCCGAAAGCCTGCCTGCCAAGTTCAGTTACTGCAATGCCGTCTAGTTTTTCCGGGATAGTGAGGACAGCAGAGGTGCTTTTGCAGTCCTCGATGCATATAGTTCCGTCACGGGTAGTGGAGTAAAGGAAGTCGCCGCTGAGCGTGTATGTATTTTTATCTTCTTTTTTCTCCTCATTGGCTGAGGTCTCTGGAGATGCCCCCCATGCTGAGGAGTCAGTAGTATCCTCGGCGTATACGTTCGCTGCGGGAGCTGCCGTGCAAGCGCACAGGAGCATTCCTGCGATAAAAGCTGCAATTTTCTTGCGTTCCAACATAAGTATTACCCTCTCAAGTTTTTACGACATTATAAGCCGTTAATTCTTATACATTATAGCACAATGGGGGCAATATTGCAATGAATTTCACTTAGTTTTCGCATTTCACGCGTTTTTTTCAGATTTCGCCCACATTTTCGCCGAAAGACTTCGCGATAACTGTCTTAATGGCTTCCGTGGCGAAAAACGGTTCCGTTTCAAAGAGCTCAAGGAGCTTTTCCATATTTTCCTCGCAGTATTCCGTTTCCTTGGAATAATTTTTAGCAATAAGGGCACATTCCCCGAAGCTGCATAGCTTTTCAGCCTCGGCACCGCAGCGGAAGAGCCAGCTAATAAAAACGGCGCTGACGGCTGTAAACAACGTATAACCAAGTATTCTTCCATCGTATACGCTTTTCATGACATACCGGAATACGAAATAGGATACTATCCTGCGAATATAGGGAGTATATTCTTCGCTGTATGGCGGAGCTGAGATTAGAGCCTCCTCACATTTTTTTATATATGGCAGCCAGCTACCGTCAATGGGTTCGAGCTCATAAAAGCAGCGGAATATTTCTCTTATCGTATCATTTTCGTAGTATACCTTTCTTTTGAGAGCGCTGGGGCTCTCTATATACTGCTGTGTTTCCTCCGCGATATCGACTATTTGTCCGAGAGCCCTTCCTATATGGATATTTTCGTCGTTCACTGCGCTAAGCATAGCCTCACGGGCTTCAAGGAGCAGACTGAAAAGCTCTCCGTCGTATTCTCCTGAGGCTTCCTCGTCGGGGACCTCCTCCTCACAGAGGGTAAAGGGACGGGAGAGGATTAGCTCCGCTGAGGCTTCGCAGCAAAGGCCTGTGCCGCCTTCCTTTACGCTGCCGAACCACTCGAAATACCGTGGATGCTCCGAGCATATACAGCATAGGCTCTCCCTGCCGAGGTTTATGTAGATATCACACAGCCCCTCAGTGTTAAGGAATGGGCAACGTTCATCCTCTGTGAGTATAAATGAGTTGTTTTTTATGCTCCTGCGCAGTCTTTCACCGAACTCTCCGCCAATTTCGGCATATTTTTCGGCAGTTTCACTGTCTATATCTATCTCCCAGCCTTTGCAGCAGCTGTCCCTGCAATCTCCTGCGATGCAGCGGAAATCCCGGCAGTACTCTGGAGTGCGGTATATCATGGTATTTCCTCCCTGTAAAAGCAAAGGGACTGAATATCAGTCCCTTGTCATAGCTCTTCTTGGATTTTTGTGTTCCTTGATAAGCTCCGCCCTGTTGAACTCTTCCGGAGTAGTAAAGGTAGGAACTATTTCGTGCAGCGCCTCAACAGCCTCTGCATTGAGGTTAAGTTCCGCAGCGTTTTTTAGTCTGCGCAGCTTCTTTATGAACTTGTCGCCGTTAAGTTCTATCTGTTGCCCGATGAATATGAGCTTGTTTGAGGTCTGTTTAAGTCCCTCCTCGCTCATGAGAAGCTCCTCACGGAGTTTTTCGCCAGGACGAAGACCTGTGAACTTTATCTCAACATCTTTGTACGGTACCTTTCCGTACATACGGATAAGATTCTCGGCAAGCTTTACGATATGTACAGGCTGTCCCATATCGAGGACAAATATCTCGCCGCCGTGAGCTATAGCGGCAGCCTCCATAACGAGGCTTACAGCCTCAGGGATAGTCATAAAATACCTAATAACGTCTTTGTGGGTAACGGTGACAGGCTTGCCGCTCTCTATCTGTTTGCGGAAGAGAGGTATTACAGAACCGTTGGAGCCGAGGACATTGCCAAAACGTGTGGTTACGAATTCGGTGCAGCTGTCAGACTGCTGTGAGAAGTACTGTACTATCATTTCGCAGCAACGCTTTGAAGCTCCCATAACGTTGGTGGGATTTACCGCTTTGTCGGTGGATATCATAACAAACTTCTGCACCTTGTGAAAATGAGCCAACGAAGCCACATTGAAGGTTCCGAGGACATTGTTCTTGATAGCTTCCATCGGAGAATTCTCCATAAGTGGAACATGCTTGTGAGCAGCCGCATGGAAGATTATATTGGGCTTGTAGTTTTCAAGTATGGAATTCATGCGATAGTAGTCCCTTACGGAAGCTATGAGTACCGTGAGCTTAAGACTGTCGCCGTATTCCATTACAAGCTCCTGCTGTATATCGTAGGCGTTGTTCTCATAGATATCAACTATGATTATGTGCTTGGGGTCATATTTGGCTATCTGACGAACAAGCTCGGAGCCTATGCTTCCGCCGCCGCCTGTAACCATACATACCTTTCCACTGATGAAACTGCGTATATCTTCATTATCGAACTTTATAGGAGCACGTCCGAGAAGATCCTCCACCTTGATATCGCGCATCTGGGAAAGAAGGGGAGTGTTGCTGTCGTTGTTGAAGATAAGGTTTCCTATAAATGGTACGACCTTGACTGGAAGATTGGTTCCCGAACATATATCGAGTATGCGCTTCCTCTCTTCCTCAAGACAGGAGGGGATAGCGAAGATGATCTGCTCTATATGCTGCTGATCCACGTATTTGATTATCTCGTTCGTGGTTCCGACAACTGTTACGCCGTCTATCTCAGAGCCGATTTTGCTCCTGTTGTCATCGATTATGCATACCGGATCGTAAGCGGCAGACGCCTGGTCCTCTGCAAAAGGAGACTTCTGGGCGTTCTTTATCTCGGTGAGGAGCATACGGCAGGTCTGACCGCCGCCGACTATCATGGTGCGCTTTCTGTTTTCTATGGTGCCTATGCTCTTTATAGTTACAAAGGCTTCCTTGAAGATAAATCTGAAAAGGCATACTCCTGCCAGGGTGAGCAGAGCGTGTATGCCCACAAAGGTGAGGGGCACCTGTCTACGCACAGCGTATACTATCGCAACAGAAGCAGCAAAGCCGAAGAGCACACCGTACAGGCAGGACAGATAGTCACGTCGGTTGAAAAATCTCCACAGTTTGCTATATGCCCCGAATATGAACAGACAGCCGCAGCATGTGAATATACCTGCAATAAAGCTGACTACTATACCGGAATTGCTTATGCTTCTGCCGGAAAACGACAGTATGAAATTTGTGATAAGAGATGCGATAACGATGATGAATGCGTCAGCAATAACGAGTACCGCTCTGCGGAAGCTGAATTTTTCTAATACTTTTCTCAATTTTTATTCCCCCATACCGGCTGAAAAGCCAATAATCCATATTTATTCATTAGTATTGATATTTGCGTCCACACATACCGGGTTAATCTTTATTTCAAGGAGCTCGTCCGAGGCTTTCAGTACCTCAGGACTGCATTTTTCTTTCATCATATCCCAGTTAGGACGTCTTCCGTCCGTATTATGTGCGTCGCTGCCGAAGATAACTTTTCCACCCTCTTTAATTATACGTCTAAGCAGCTTTTCCTCACGCGGCACAAGAAATGCGTCGTTGTTGAACTGGAATATCGCATCTGTCTTTATAAGCTGCTCAAAATGCTCCGGAGTATAATACTGGAGATAGCGGTGAACGTGTGCAAGTACGACTTTCAGTCCATGCTCGGAGGATATGGCATTTATCTCCTCTGACATCCAGCCTTCGTAATCGCGGAATGGCAGCTCAAGCAGTATCATATCCGAATCCTCTATTGCGAGCTGTTCTATACCGTGTAGTTTTGAGATGCCATGCTCTATGGCTACTTCTGCACCGGGTACTATATACTGTATCGCGGCAAGCTCGGCTATGCTCTCGAAGGCGTCCTCACGCCGCAACAGATATTCCGTCAGTGAACGCTCCTCATGGGCATAGAAATGGGGAGTAGCTATTATACGTTCCACCCCCTGCTCTTTCATTATCTCTATCATTTCCAGAGCTGTTTCCACGTCCTGTGCGCCGTCGTCCATTCCGGGCAGAATATGGCAATGGTAATCAGTAAGCATATTCAGTTGTGTCCTTTTCCTTTTGAAATCTACATTTTTATAGTTAAATCGTTTTATCTATATGTATTTTTTTAATAGTCTAATCATATCCGTCTGGTATCCTAAAAAGCGACACCGCTATAATTATATAAAATTAATATGGATTTGTCAATAGAAATTAATAGTTAATAATATTTTATAATTCGCATAATTTCAACACGGATATTAAAACAAAAAGATAAATAACTTTTTGTGTGCTTCAGGGTGATTATGCAGACATATTCCTGCTTTTGATCATAAAAATAATTACCGAAAAAAATGCAGCTGCTTTTCAGCAGCTGCATTAGAGGTATATGGATAATTTTTAGAAGCTAAGTGACTTATTAGTCTTCTACAACAGAGCCTGCGGGAGCAGGGAGCTGTGAGATCCTGTTAAGGAGATAAAGCTGTATTGTAAGTGCGTCCTGAACAGTTACGCCGTCGTTTCCGTAAACGTCAGCGGAGAGAGAGGCTCTTTCATCAAGGGCATACTTGTTTGGGTTAGCGAGGGACTGCATGATCCTTACAGCGTCGCTGAGGTCTACCTGACCGTCAAGGTTAGCGTCGCCTGCGAGGAAGCCTGTAGGAGGCTCAACATAAGATGTTGTGGTAGTTGTTGTGGTCTCGCTTGTAGTAGAAGTTGTAGAAGTAGTTGTGGTAGTTGTTGTGGTCTCGCTTGTTGTAGTAGTAGTCGTTGTAGTTGTTGTAGTTGTGGTAGTAACTTCTTCAGCGCCGAAGTTGTAATCTTTCATATCTACGAGTTCGGGCTGATACCAGATCTGGCATTCGGCAGAAGTAAGACCTGCGGGGAACTTGCTTACGGGGATTTTTACAATGAGATCGCCGTTTGCGTCGGTTGTACCCTTCCATTCTACCTGCTCCCAGCCGTCGCCGTTGAAGCCAACGCAGCCGTTGGTTATTGTGTTGGGTTCACCTTTGAATATAAGGATAAGATCGTCGCCTGCCTGAGCGTTTGCGAAGTCAATCTTGTACTTCTTGGTCTTGTCTACTTCAACTTCGATTTCTACCTCGGGAGCGTCAAGGATAACGATCTTTTCTATAGTTGTTACCTTGTCTGTTCTTGCCTGCATGTGGTTAACTGTTGAGAGGTTATC
>NZ_JAGCFH010000216.1 GCF_017650195.1 Ruminococcus sp.
CAGCAGCAGAGAGGAAATATTGGCGGATTCGATTACGAGATGTGGAATCAGAACTATACTGGTCAGGTTTCAATGAACCCCGGCGCAGGCTCTTTCACCTGCTCATGGAGCGGCATTGAGAACTTCCTGGCACGTATGGGCAAAAACTACGACAGCAAGAAGCAGAGATATAATCAGATAGGTTCTGATATTACTCTTACTTATGATGTTGAGTACACACCTAGAGGAAATTCGTATATGTGCGTATACGGATGGACAAGAAATCCTCTTATGGAATACTACATCGTTGAAGGCTGGGGCGACTGGCGTCCACCCGGAGACGGAGCAGAGAGAAAGGGTACTGTAACTCTCGACGGCAATACATATGATATTGCTAAGACAATGCGTTACAATCAGCCTTCTCTTGACGGTACAGCTACATTCCCGCAGTACTGGAGCATCCGTCAGACAAGCGGTTCAAGGAACAACACAACAAACTACATGAAGGGAACTATCCATGTTGGCAAGCACTTTGACGCATGGTCAAAGGCTGGTCTTGATATGTCAGGTACTCTTTATGAAGTATCTCTTAATATTGAGGGCTATAGATCAAGTGGTTCTGCTAATGTAAAGAGCCTCGCTGTTTATGAGAATGGTTATGACGGCGGTGGCGGCGGCGGCGGAAGCACACCTACAAAGACAGTAGAGCCCGATGCAAACGGCGACTACTTTACAAACGACTTCGAGAGCGGTGCAGGCGACTGGGTTGCAAGAGGAAATTCTTCTGTTACAACAAACAGCAGCAATTACTACGACGGCGCAAAGTCGCTCTATGTTACAGACAGAGCAAATGAGTGGAACGGCTGTGCTATAGCGCTTGATTCAAGTGCGTTCGTTCCTGGAGAAACCTACAGCTTCAGCGCTGCAGTCCTCCAGACCACGGGAAGTTCATCGACTATACAGATGTCTCTCCAGCAGGGCGACGGCAACAGCGCTTCTTATACACAGATCGCTGACTGTACAGCTAAGAGCGGCGAGTGGACAAAGCTTGAGAATACAGAGTTTACCATTCCTTCAAATTCTGGTGACCTTATACTCTACATCGAGACTCCTGAGAGCTCCGGCGACCTCTGCGACTTCTATGTTGACGCAGTTCAGGTATCCAAGTCCGGCAAGGCTTCATCGGTCGTAACAGGACAGGGTACAGTAGGTACATCGTCGGGAAGCACCCAGCCGGGCAACAATGATCAGCCTGGAACCGGTTCAAGTACTATCGATAAGAGCAAGACCATAAAGATCCTGCCTGCCGGCGACTCAATCACCAACGGTGACGGAGAGCAGGGCGGCTACAGAAAGTACCTCTACGATGCTCTTACAAAGAAGGGCTATAAGATAGACATGGTAGGTCCTAACGGAAGAGACAATGCTTCTGCTAACGGAATTACATATGACGACAACCATGCAGGCTTCAGCGGCTACCAGATCAAGGAAATTCCAAGCTGGGGACAGCAGCAGGGCGGCAAGGGAAGCCTTTACAACGAGCTCAAGAATGGAAACGTTGTTAAGCAGAATCAGCCTGATATCATACTTCTCATGATCGGTACTAACGACCTAACAGCAAACCGCTCAATGGATGCTTGTGCATCTGATCTCCGAGCTATGCTTGATTATATGCTGGCAGATATGCCTTCAGACGGCGTTATCTTCCTGTGTTCAGTACCTGAGCATACAGCTTACGGCGGAAATACACAGAAGATAGGCAACTACAACAACACAGTAAAGAGTGTTGCTGAGGAATATGCAAGCAAGGGTAAGAACGTTAAGTTTGCTGATGTTCACGGCTGTCTCGACGGCATGAACGATATCAGCGGCGACCAGCTCCACCCCAATGGCGGCGGCTACAAGAAGATAGGCAACTTCTTTGCAGAGACTATTGATGCATATGTTGCTGCTTCACAGCCTGCTGTTACAACTACCACAACAACTACTACCACAACGACTACTACCACAACAACTACAACTACAACAACCACTACGACTACTACTACCACTACCACATCAACAACTACAACGACTACTTCCACTACGACTACCACAACTACTGAGCCTGTAACAACAACTACAACTACTACAGCTCCTCAGCTTACAATGACAAAGGCAGGAGATGTAAACTGTGATGATACAGTTGATATGGCAGACGCAGTTCTTATAATGCAGTCACTCGCTAACCCGAATAAGTACGGTATTGGCGGTACATCTGCAAATGCTCTTACAGAGCAGGGCAAGGTAAATGCAGATACTGACGGCGACGGTCTTACAACAAACGACGCTCTCAGGATACAGGAATTCCTGCTTGGCATAATCAAGAACTTATTCTGAGGATAACTGAATCCGGTACTGATCCGGATAGGTAAAACAAATACAAAGCCTCCTATGACACAATGCCATAGGAGGTTTTTTACTGCCCTATTTCCTCTTCCAATGAAAATAAAAACCTCTCTCAACAAAGAGGTGAAACTGGCTCTTTGTCAACATTTAACCCTTGAATATTTAAAAAGGTGTACCTCATGTGGACTTTTTGCATGATCTGAATATGTGATCCGTATAAACAAAAACGGTGCTGAATAATCAGCACCGCTGTTTTGGAAACATATCATATCTTAGATGGTATATTCTGTGGAGATGCTTCTTCAGTTGGCTGCCTGTTCCAGAGCCTTTCTTGCGGCTTCTATTATGCCGTTTGAGCTGTATGTTGCGCCTGAGCAAGCGTCAACGCCGTCTGCGCTCATGCTGCTCTTAATCTGGGGAAGTACCTTATCCATTGCATCGTCGAAATATTCTGGATCGTCGTCGGAACTTGCATTGATAGAAGTGATAACGTCATCTTCAATGGTCAAGGTGACATGGACCTTTCCCTCGTAGCCCTCGCCTGTGCCCTCAAAAGTTCCGTTTCTGAACCTGTAGCTCTGCTGTGGAGTTTCCTCGGGCTCGTTGCTCTCCTGCTGATCACTGACGTTTTCTTCTTCGGTTATAGGCTGGGTCGTTTCCTCGGTTGCAGACTCTGTGGTCTTTTCAGTGCTTCCTGAGGTTGTAACAGCTGTTGTGGCTGCCTTGACGGAGGTAGTGGCCTTTCCTGTGGCGGTTGCTGTTACTGATGTGGTTTCAGCGGTAGTCTGAACGTCCTCCGGAGATTCAAAGGTTGGCTCAAGGGAGGTGCTGACAGGCTTTTGCTCGGTTTTTACGCTGCGTGATACTATTCCGCTCAGGCAAAGGGGAATGATGAAGGCAAAGGCGCATGCTGCATTGGGAATGAGCCTTGAAGCTTCTTTATTCTTTGAAAGATATGCCTTCCTGAGCCTGAGAACGGCATAGCCGATGAATACTGCGCTGTATACCAGGACGCTGAGAAAGTAGCCCTCCCTGCCCTTTTGAGCCTTGGGAACGAAAAGCACCATGATATGGATATATATCATAGCATAGAAAAGATAGGCAAGGCGCTGTATCTTTTTCCATGTCTTTGCGTTCATCTTCTTACGTACTGCCTTGAATGACATAACTGTAAGCGGGACCATTATCAGAGTCATTGAAACAGACAGGATACAGGTGATGACAAAGTCCCTGAAAGCGCTGCCTGTACCTGTTCTGCCGTTGATTATGCTTGTGATATAACGCATACCGAATGTGACGATATGTGCAAGTGTGAGTATAGCAGCGGTTATGGAAAGCTCTCCGCGTATTGGCATGAGCTTCTTTATGGGAGCCGAGCCTGCCGGAAGAGCTCCTGCCCACATAACTATCGCCCAGAATGCGGCTCCGAGAGCTCCGCGGGAGAACATTCCTATAACATAGTCCCTTATAAACGGGCTGGATATGGTTATACCGGACTGGGATACAAGGATAGATGCGGCAGTGAGGACAGCTGCTGTGATATAGAATACCGCAGGATGTTTTTTCAGCGGCTTGTCAAGACAGAAAGCGACAATGACCGCTATAAAAAGTGAAATCAAAAATAACATATTTATTACCTCTTATCATTGTTTTACCCACGCAGCAGTTAAGCTGCATGGGTAAAAATATCATGATTATTGATCGTTTTTCTTTCTGAGGACAAAGGCTGCTGCTCCTGCGAATGCTAACACAGTTACAGGCAGAGCCATGCTTTTGGCTCCGGTCTTGGGGCTGTTTGAGGTTTTTGTTGTTGTCTTTGCTTTAGTTGTTACCTTTACGGTAGTAGTTGTTGTATTCTGTGCCTCATTTTTAGCTTCAAAGCTGTAGGGGTTATTGTAGCCTGTGGAGTTGAGAGTGATATTATATGTACCCTCGCTTGTAAATACCTTTTCTTCCTTTACGGCTGTGTCGAAGTTTACGGAGTCGTCCTCGCTGAAGAGCTTGATGCCGTTTTTGCCGGTAGCTCTGTAGGATGTGCCGTTTATATCCACAGTGGAAAGATTGTTCAGGAAGTTTGCCTTGTCCTCGTCTGTGAAGCCGTCTGCTGTTGTGAGCTTGCCGTCGGCATACTTAACGGGTACATCGTTTGTAGAGAGAACGAACTGAGCTGTCATGGGAGCGTATTTGCCGCTCTCGTCTTCTACGTTGACATTATATGCTCCGGGCTTTGCGTTTGTGTAGCTTACCTCGGTCTCAGTAGCAGTCAGACCCTCGTCTGCTGTTATTACCTTTTTATAATCCTCTGGGAAGCCTGTGATAGAAAGAGAAGTCTTTCCTGTGCCTGCTGCAGCGTCCTCTGCCTTGACCTCGCCTGCAAACCTGATAGGAAGATACTGCTCGCCAACGTTGACAGTGGTATAGCCGTCAAGTGTGATAAAGGTTACCGAGGTCACGGTCTTTCCCTTTGAGCTTTCATAGTCTTCGTAGCTCACATGGTTTCCGTGGTATTCTATAGTCTTGATACCTGCAGACCATGCATAAGAGCCGTTTCTCCAGATATTTTCAAGGTGACGCATAGCGTAGTGGTCGTCTTCCTTTGTATTTACGATAACTCCATACAGTACCGTATTCTCAGGATATCCAGTTACCTTGATCTGATAGTCGCCGTAGTAGCTGTTTGTGGAAACGGTCGCAGAGCCGTCAACGGTTTGCTCGCCATTTGTGTCAACAAGCTTGGATACGCTGAGAGCGCCGCCTGAAAGTGATACCTCCTTATAAGCGGCAGGCTTGCTGTCAAGGGGAGTAAAGCCGTACTTTTCACTGAGAGCGGCAACGTCCTCAGACGATACCTCTACAGGGTATCTTACACCGAGAATAGTTCCGTTTCCGTCATTGTAGGTGCCTTCAACATACTCACCTTCGCCGTTCATCTTCCACTTCTTCTCAGTAGCAGAGGAAACTGCGTCTACCTCATAAGTGCTTTCGATCTCTGCTTTGTAGAAATCGGCGTAGGGTATTTCCATTGTACCGTATACCTTTTCGTTTTCCGCAGCAGACGATGAAAACGTTGCAGCTGCAAGCGACGCGGTACAGACTGCTGCACTGATGATTGAGATGATCTTGTTCATTAGAAATGCTCCTTTTGTTGTAAGTTTGTCTGGTAAATAATTTAAATAGACTAAGTATATTTTACAGCAAACAGCATGGTATGTCAATGTGAGTTTTTAATAACATAAATAATTAATATATGTCATTTTTTAGTCAAACAATGCATTTTGGCTGACATTACATGGGAACAAAGGCGCATATACAGTATATGACCTCCGCAGCATATCCTTTTTATTGATACAGTGAGAGCGATAAATGAGCTTTATCGCTCCCGCTCAGCCGCAGAGGTCATAAGCTTAGAATGGAGAGTGTATCAGTCGTTCTTCTTTCTGAATGCAAATGCGGATAATCCGGCAAGTGCAAAGAACGTTACGGGCAGCGCCGCACTGCTTGATCCCGTTTTGGGACTGTTGGAGCTTGCAGTAGTAGTTTTTGAAGCTGTGGTAGTTTTAGTCGTTGTAGTTGTTATCAGAGCTGTGGTCGTGGTAGTTTCCGCAGCCTGAGTATTTATCTCGAACTCGTAGTTCTTCTCATAGCCCGTCGCCTCAACTGTGAGCTTGTAATTTCCGGAGCCGTCGAATACATTTTCCTCACCCGACTTGGCATCAAGCTTTATCTCGCCTGTCTGAGAGTCGATAACTGTAGCCCCGCGCCTTCCTGCGGCATATCTCTTTTCGCCTACAGTTACGGCGGAGATGTTCTTGAGGTAGTTCGCAGCGCCTGTCAGGGAAGCTCCGTCAGCAGCCACAAGTTTGCCGTCAGAGTATTTCACCGGTATCTGGTCTGTTGAAAGGGTGAAGCTTCCTCTTATATCGGAGTACTTTCCGCCCTCGTCGGATACTGTGAGAGTGTAGTTTCCCGGCTGTGCGTTATTGTAGCTGACGGTGTTTCCCGATACCGTGAAGCCGTCTGCAACTGTGCCCTTTGCCTTGTAATCAGAGGGGAATGAGGAATTGTCAAAGGTAACGGAGCCCTTTCCGGACTTTCCACTCTCGACTGTAATGCTGTCGGTAAACTTAATCGGGAGATATCCATTCTGTCCTGAAAGTGTGCTGTAACCGTTGAGGGTAATGAATGTTACTTCAGTGATAGTCTGTCCCTGAGATGTCTTGTAGTGTTCCGAGGAGAGAATATTGCCGTGAGGCTCTTTCTCCTTGACTCCTGCACCCCATGAAATAGCGCCGTTTCGCCAGATGTTTTCAAGAGCGCGCATACCATAGTCAGTGCCTTCCTTGGTCTTGACGATAACGCCGTAAATATCGCAGTTTGCGGGTATACCTTTAACATTTATCTGATAGTCACCCCAACTTGAAAGGCTTGTTACAGTCATTTCTCCGCTGAGAGTTTCCTCACCGTCTGTATCGACAAGCTTGCCGAAGGACGCCTTGCCGCTTTCGACCGTAACAGGCTTGTATGCCTTTGGCTTCTCTGAGAGCTCCGTAAATCCCATTTTATCACTGAGGGAGTCAAGATCGGACTTGGATATCTCCACGGGATAGGTAACGCCGAGTATCTTTCCGCCGCCGTTTTCAGTTTCTGTATTGAAGGTGCCTGCGGCAAGTCCGCCGTTCTGCCACTTTCCGTCATCGCCTATGCTTCCTGTAGTGTTGCCCTTCCACTTGTTGGTGGTCGCGGAGGAGACTGCGTCCACGGGAACGCTGTTATTGAGCTCTGCTGCGTAAAAATCAGCGTAGGGGATATTCATAGTGCCGTATACCTTGTCGCCGTCAGCTGCAAAGGCTGAGAACGGAGCCGCTGCTGTCATGCAGGCTGCGGCGCATAAAATAGCTGTGATCTTCTTCATTTCCCTGTCTCCTTATGCAAGCTTTGCAGCAAGCTCTTTGAGCTTGGCAAGATCGTCGTCGGAAGCAGCTTCGTTTACGATGAAGCCCTCATCGCTGATGAGCTCTGCGCCTGCTGCCTTTGTACGGTCGTACCAGTTGCGCATCCACTCGCCGTCGCCCCAGCCGTAGGAGCCGAAGAGAAGTACCTTTTTGCCGCTGAGTGAAGCTTCTATAGATGTGAAGAAGGGCTCGAACTCGTCCTCCTCCAGTACCTCGGCTCCCATTGCAGGGCAGCCGAAAGCAAAAGCGTCATAGTCAGCTGCGTTTCCGCTGAACTCCGACACTGTGAAGAGCTCTGCATTGGCACCCTCTGCCGCAGCCTTGGCCATAGCCTCGGTATTGCCTGTGCCGCTCCAATAAATTACTGCTGTTTTCATATATTTTCCTCCTATTTTACAGCCTGAAACAAGTCCAGACCGTGGTTTAATCTATCGAACAGGATATCCCTGCAGCGATCGTAAGTCCTGAATGTCTGCCGTGCCTTTTCGGCGTTGCCGTATACCTTCCAGTAGCCGCAAAGCAGACAGTTTTTGCCGCCGTTGCTGATGAAGCCGCGTATATCTCCCACGGGATAGCCGAGAAAAGCGCCTATCTCATGGGGAAAGCTGCCGCAGCTCATACGGTCTGAGAGCCTGAGCAGCTTTTCTCCGATACTCATATCCGGGGTATAACCGTACTCGGCAAGAAGCTCCCGGACCTGCGGCATATCCAGCCATGCAGACAGCATTTTTTCATTGTAGATGTATACGAGGGTACGTTCCCGGCACCTGCACAGCTGCAGTGCCGTAAGTCCTCTTGCCGACAGCTTGGCTGCGGACAATTGCAGATATTCCGCAATCGTCCGCTCGCTTCTGCCAAAGGAGATGAGGCTTGCACACTTTACTCCCATCAGGGTGGGAGCGCTGTGGAATGCAAGGTCGCTGTCAAGCTGTATGCGTTCAGCTTCGGACATATTTTCTACCCTTTATACTTGTGAGCAGCTGCTTCAGCGCACTCACGCTGGAGCTGTGAACGTGCTCTACAGGCACGCCGTTTTTCTCGGAGCTCTTCTTTACGGCTCCCAGCATTTTATGGGAACAGGTCCCTGTGAAAACCACCATAAGATCAGGAGTACCAAGCTTGTTCTCGAAGTCCGCCGGCATTTGTGTGAAAACCTTGGACTTGAAATTGAATGATTTGCAGATATCCTGATAACGTGTTGCCATGCGGTCATTGCCGCCGACGATAACTATGCTCATATATTCCTCCTTTTTATGTATTAGTTTATACTAACTTATATCTCAATGTCTGGGGCGGTGCGAACACCGCCCCATAAACATTTCAACCTTATTTATGACATTTTCCGTGCATAGCACAGTGCTCGCAGTTGCAGCCGCAGGAGCTCTTGCCCTGCTTTCTGTCCTTTACCGCACTGACGATGATCGCTGTAACTGTGCCTGCCAGTATCAGTGATATGACGATAGTTCCGAGATTTTCAGCCAGCCATGCGAGCATATTATCACTCCCTTATGCTTTTATCTTTACGCTGCCCTTGAGCTTTGAAGCTTCGTGATACTTCTTAATAAAGAGCATATAGCATATAAACAGCAGTATCGCAGCTGCTGCGATAACGCCTATAGCATTTGCCTCTCCTGTGAAAAGTCTGCCGAACTGTGTTATCATAAGCGCTATTGCGTAAGCGAAGCTGCACTGGTATATGATAGCAAAGGCAGTCCATTTTGCGTTGTTCATCTCACGCTTGATAGCTCCGATAGCTGCAAAGCAGGGAGCGCAGAGGAGATTGAATACAAGGAAGGAGAAGCCTGTGATGCCTGTGAATTTTGAAGCAAGGGTCTGCCATACAGTGCCGTCGCCGCCGCCGTAGAGCACGCCCATAGTTCCGACGATATTCTCCTTTGCCACAAGTCCCGTGATAGAAGCCACGGCTGCCTGCCAGTTGCCCCAGCCGAGAGGAGTGAATATCCACGCGATGAGTGAGCCGAAGCCTGCAAGGAGAGAGCTGTCAAGCTGATCCTCGTCAAGCATACCGAAGCTGCCGTCAACTGTTCCGAAGCGTGACAGGAACCATACAACGATAGTGGAGATAAGTATGATAGAGCCTGCCTTCTTGATGAAGGACCAGCCGCGCTCCCACATGGAGCGGAGAACGTTGCTGAGTGTGGGCATGTGATATGCGGGGAGCTCCATAACGAAGGGGGCGGGCTCGCCTGAGAACATTGCCGTCTTTTTCAGCATGATACCGGATATGATTATTGCAGCCATACCGATGAAGTAGGCTGATACTGATATGAGGGGTGAGCCGCCGAATATAGCGCCTGCTATCATTGCGATGAAGGGTACCTTTGCACCGCAGGGAATGAATGTGGTAGTAATGATAGTCATACGCCTGTCGCGCTCGTTTTCGATTGTTCTTGAAGCCATAATGCCGGGAACTCCGCAGCCTACGCCTACCAGCATAGGTATGAAAGACTTGCCGGAGAGTCCGAATTTACGGAACACACGGTCGAGAACAAAGGCGATACGCGCCATATATCCGCAGGCTTCAAGGAAGGCAAGCAGGAAGAACAGGACCAGCATCTGCGGAACGAATCCGAGAACAGCTCCCACACCTGCGATGATACCGTCAATGATAAGTCCTTTCAGCCATTCAGCGGCGTTTACCTTGTCAAGAGCACTCTCGGCAAGAGCCGGGATACTCGGTATGAATACGCCGTAGTCCGCAGGGTCGGGCTCGTCGCCGATACGCTCTACAGTTGCAAGGGCTTCATTGTAATCCTCGATAGTTGCTGTTTCGTCTGTTGTTTCAAGAGTTTCCTCGTCCTCAACAGAGTATGTGAACTCGCCTTCGGGAGCAGTGCCGTTTTCCTCGATGTAAGCGTCATAGCCGTCGATTATCTGCTGTGCGCCTGCGTACTCGTCGGCGATTTCGGAGTATTTAGACGAGCCTATACCGAAGAGGTGGAAGCCGTCGCCGAAAAGGTTGTCGTTTGTCCAGTCCGTAGCCCATGCTCCGGGTCCCTTCATTGCTATGAGGTAAACAAGGGTCATTATGACCGCAAATATAGGAAGTCCCAGCCAGCGGTTGGTGACTATCTTGTCTATCTTGTCGGAGACTGTGAGGCTGCCTGCGTTTTTCTTGCGGTAGCAAGCCTTTATAACGTCCGCTATGTAGATGTAGCGCTCGTTGGTGATAATGCTTTCCGCGTCGTCGTCAAGCTCCTTTTCAGCGCCTTTTATGTCGTTTTCGATGTGCTTCAGTGTGCTTTCGGGGATATTAAGCTTTTCAAGGACCTTTTCGTCGCGCTCAAAGACCTTGATAGCGTACCAGCGCTGCTGCTCCTCAGGCATATCGTGAAGCACCGCTTCTTCGATATGAGCTATTGCGTGCTCAACAGGACCGCTGAAGGTGTGCTGAGGGATAGTTTTGCTGTTCTTTGCGGCGCTGATAGCCGCTTCCGCAGCCTCGTCAACGCCTGTGCCTTTCAGGGCGGATATCTCGACTATCTTACATCCCAGCTGCTTCGAGAGCTGTGTAATGTTTATCTTGTCGCCGTTCTTCTGAACAACGTCCATCATGTTTATGGCGATAACAACGGGTATGCCGAGCTCCACCAGCTGTGTGGTAAGGTAGAGATTTCGTTCAAGATTCGTTCCGTCGATTATATTCAGTATTGCGTCCGGTCTTGTTTCAATAAGATAATTTCGTGCGACAACTTCTTCGAGAGTATACGGCGATAATGAATAGATGCCCGGCAGGTCGGTGAGGATCACGTCGCTGTGCTTTTTCAGCTTTCCCTCCTTCTTTTCAACGGTAACGCCCGGCCAGTTTCCTACGAACTGGTTTGAGCCTGTAAGCGCATTGAACAGGGTGGTCTTGCCTGCATTGGGGTTTCCTGCAAGTGCTATTCGCAGTTCCATTTATATCTTCCTTTCAAGTTATTTGTAGCTAACATAATATCAAAAACATAAGGACTGAAAAGTCCTTATGTTTCATTCGACCTCGATAAGCTCGGCGTCAGCCTTTCTCAGGGACAGCTCATAGCCGCGCACCTTTATCTCTATAGGGTCGCCGAGAGGAGCTACCTTCCGGACGAACACCTCTGTGCCCGTGGTGAGTCCCATATCCATTATGCGGCGCTTTATCGCACCCTCTCCGTGAAGCTTCTTCACCTTTGCCGTCGAACCGACAGCTGTTTCTCTGAGCGTTTTCATATCATCACTCCATTCAGACCATTATTCTCCGCGCCATATCCGCACCTATAGCGATACGCGACTCCTTGACCTTGACAATGACGTTTTCGCCAAGTACGTTTATGAGCTTGACGGTCCCGCCTACGGTAAATCCGAGATTTTCAAGATGCTGGCGTACTTCAGGGCTTCCTCCCAGCTTCTTGATAGTCAGCTCCTTTTCAGGTTCTGCTAAACTAAGCGGCATCATTCTTCATCCTTCCATTCAGTTTATTTTTGTCATCATATTTTACTGTGATATATTGAAAAATCAGTTAGCACCTTATAACGAATAAATAATAGCACCTTAACTTACATTTGTCAACGATTTCAGAAATACGGCTATAAAGTTTGTATATAATAACAATTTGTAAGAACTGACTAACAGAATTTTTGGTGTTAAATAAAGAATTACTGCCGGGCTGTAGTAAGCGGTGTTATTTGTAAACCTGCGGAAACCTGAGAACTGTTTTTGCACCGGCTTTTTTAATAGACAGCGGACGGTTTATGTGATTTTTACACTATAATCTATGAATTGCAGAACAATTTTGTTAGCTCGCACAAATATAAGAAAACAAATTGACAGGGAGGGTAAATGATGATATAATCTAAATGTTAGTTAATTCTAACTAAATAAATCATTATGCAGGCTCCTTTCGGGTTTTATGGGATAAGTGCGAATATCCCGTATACAAGAGCCTGCACTGTCAATAATGTGTTTACCACATTAAATATATCAAAACAGGAGAATACTATGGACTATTTAGAAATCGAAAAGGTCGTGGGACGTGAGATACTAGACTCACGCGGAAACCCTACCGTTGAAGCTGAGATAACTCTCGCTGACGGAACTGTTGCAAGAGGAACTGCTCCCAGCGGTGCTTCTACAGGTGAATTTGAGGCTCTTGAGCTCCGTGACGGCGGAGAGCGCTACCTCGGAAAGGGCGTAACAAAGGCTGTTGATAATATCAATACTGTTATCGCCGAGACTATCACAGGCATGGACGCTTCCGACATTTACGCTATCGACGCGGCAATGATAAAGGCTGACGGCACTAAAGACAAGTCAAAGCTGGGCGCAAATGCGATACTCGCTGTTTCTATCGCCTGTGCAAGAGCGGCTGCGACCGCGCTTGATATCCCGCTTTACCGTTTCCTTGGCGGTATTCAGGGCACTAAGCTCCCTGTGCCGATGATGAATATCCTCAACGGCGGAGCTCACGCTGACAGCGCTGTTGATACTCAGGAGTTCATGATAATGCCTGTGGGAGCTCCCACATTTAAAGAAGCTCTCCGCTGGTGCGCAGAGGTCTTCCATGCGCTGAAAAAGCTGCTCAAAAATATGGGTGACGTTACAGCTGTAGGCGACGAGGGCGGCTTTGCTCCCAACAAGCTTACATCTGACGAAGAGGCTATCGAGAAGATACTCGAAGCTGTCAGGGTAGCAGGCTTTGAGCCAGGCAGAGACTTCATGATAGCTATGGATGCTGCTTCCTCTGAGTGGAAGAGCGAAAAAGGCAAGGGTTTCTACAAGCAGCCAAAGTCCGGAAAGGAATTCACATCAGATGAGCTTATTACTCACTGGGAGGCTCTTGTTGACAAGTATCCCATAATCTCCATTGAGGACGGTCTCGATGAAGAGGACTGGGAAGGCTGGCAGAAGATGACAGCTAAGATAGGACACAAGGTTCAGCTTGTAGGTGATGATCTTTTCGTTACGAATACGGAACGTCTTGCGAAGGGTATATCTCTCGGCGCTGGAAATTCTATCCTCATCAAGCTAAATCAGATAGGCTCTGTTTCCGAGACCCTCGAAGCTATCAAAATGGCTCACAAGGCTGGATATACAGCTATCTCATCTCACCGTTCCGGTGAGACTGCCGATACTACAATCGCAGACCTTGCAGTTGCGCTCAATACATGCCAGATAAAGACAGGAGCTCCCTCCCGTTCCGAGCGTGTTGCAAAATACAATCAGCTTCTCCGCATAGAGGAGCAGCTTGGTGCTTCTGCCTGCTATCCGGGTATGGGAGCATTCAATATAAAAAAGTAATCCAGATGAACCTTCCTTTCATAAAAAACTCGCCTGTTTTTCAAACGCAGGCGAGTTTTTTGCTATAACTTATACCGTATACAAGTATTACCCCAAAGATGAAGCTAACAGGCAAGAGCAATGATTTAATTTTGAGCAGTAATCGTTTATTGCTAAATTATGACCAAATATTGTCAAATTTAAGTTGCTTCCTTTACTTCTTTAGCTAAATATTGTATATTGATATGGAAGATATTATGCAAATGCACCAATGTTTATTAACAATAAACACTAACGGTGTATTTATTAAAGTGAGTTAACTGTTTGGTTTTATTTTCTTCTGAATAGATATCATACAGATTTTCTTCGTATTTAGGCTGTACGGGGAAAATCTGTATGATTCTA
The DNA here is from genome assembly GCF_017650195.1 of Ruminococcus sp. GTDB lineage: Bacteria > Bacillota > Clostridia > Oscillospirales > Ruminococcaceae > Ruminococcus. The sequence goes on from NZ_JAGCFH010000216.1 coordinate 13,984, forward strand.
AGTGATAAATTAAAAATCGCCCTGTTTCGCTTTTTTATTGTTTTACAGTATTTTGCTCAGGGCTAATAAAAAAAAGGAGTGATTGAAATGAAACTTTCAAAAATGAAGAAGGTCATCAGCGGAACTCTCTCCGCGGTGATGATCGCAGCAAGTGTACCTCTAACATCTACAGCTGCTGTATCTGACATTGATTTAGGCAATATTATCAATGACAGTGTAGGCGGCGGCTGGGGCGGCAATGGCGGCGGCATGGACTGGAGCGGTTTTGCAGGCGGCTTCAACAACGGCGGCGGCAACATCGGTTCAGACGCTGGCAACGGCGGCAACGCACAGTCTGGTCTCAACGCAAAGATAAAGAATGATATGCCTACGACTGTTCCCAGTGGCGCTGAGAAGAGCAGTCAGTGTAAAGTTGAGAAGAAAACATATATGTGTAAATATACGGGCAAGCAGAAGACATGTAACGTTATTCTGCCTCCCAACTACAATGCAAGCAAGCAGTATCCTGTAATGTTCGTTCTCCATGGTATCATGGGAAGCGAGAACGATATGGTAAGCGGCATGGGCGTTCAGGAGCTTATGACTGGTCTTATGACAAGCGGTCAGGCTGAGGAGTTCATCGTTGTAACACCTAATATGTTCACAAGTAAGACAATGAGCGGTCCCAGCGGTATCAACCAGCAGACCTGCGCAGAGTATGATAACTTCCTCTATGACGTAACAGAGAGCCTTCTTCCTTTCATAAAGGAAAACTACTCTGTAAAGGAAGGCAGAGAGAATACAGCTATCACAGGTTTCTCAATGGGTGGTCGTGAGGCTATCTACTGCGGA
>NZ_JAGCFH010000217.1 GCF_017650195.1 Ruminococcus sp.
CATCCTCTGCCGAGCACTCTCCTGCAAAATACTTATCGGCTTCCTCATAGATAACCGTACTCATATCATGATCGTATTCAACTGCTATATTATCACACTTGCAAAGATAATCATACAGAATATCAGCCTGTTCAGCTGTAAAACTGGGAACAGAAATGCCACTTACCGTATGTTCGGCACCTATCTCACTATTAAGAGTATTCTTGGTTTTGGGCTTGAAGCACGAATAACCGCCATAAGCATTTTCAAGAACTTTTGAAACAAATTCCCATGCTCCGTCCTTATCCTGACAAGAAGATGTAATGCTATAAAAATACTCTGGCTTTATCAAGCCGCCTCTTTCACTGTTATCAGTGGGGTATCCTACCATATTGATCTCTTCGCCGTTGCCTTGAAGATCCTTTACTATATTTATCCATGAATCTACCTGCTCATTTACAACAAGTGTCCTGTCAGTCCCAAACCACGTAAACTTATCGTTATGGTATTCCTGAGAATGACCCATTCCATCATATGTCAGGAAGCGGTTTGCAAATTTAAGCCTCTTTATGAAGTCATCGCTGTCAAAATGGCATTCTCCCTTATCATAGTCTATAACGCCGTATGCAGAATTAATCATGTCTGCAAACATATATGCTCTTTCCGTGTCATCATACATATGAACAGCAAAATCCGGTGCATTATCATAGAATTCCAGCATCTCGTCCATAGTCCATGTGGGCTTGCCCCAGAATTTGTTTTTTACGATAAGGGATTCGCAGTAAAATGAACCCGGAAGTCCGTATATCTTTCCGTCTTTTGCTGACATTGACTTAATGATTGCAGGGAACACATCATCACGTGTATATCCGTTTCTTCCATCGAGAAACTGATCCATATCCGCAAGCGCTTCGTTATTTGCAAGCTTTCGATAATCACCGTAACCAAGTCCCATAACGATATCAGGGCCGTTTCCGTTCTGAATGTCATCGCAGAGCTCTGAAAATGCTTTCCTGATCACTTCATGGCTGTTGTTTTCATATTCGTCGACTACTACTTCATTCGGATCGCCATACACTACAGTTCTTATGTGATATCTGTCATTATTAAGATTAAAGTCCTTTACAATTTTATCTGTAATTCCTTTATCGTACATGACAACTCCCAGTGTAAGTTCGCTTTTTTCTGCAAGAGCCGAGACGTCACCGGGTTTAAGCTTAAAATACTCGCTTTCGCTGCCGTATGCTGTTGCTTTTTCCTTTATGCCGAGAAATTCATCATTTCCTAAAGGAAAAACCTCCATTAAATCAAGATTGGAATTCTCCCAGTTGATTATTTCCTCCATGCTGCCGTCGCCGCATACGCCGTATAAAGCATCTGTTTTATTTAAAAGGAATTTATATTTCCCATAGCCTTTCTGAGGATATCCTTCATCTCCTTCAGTGGTCATGATCGGTTCTGACAGTGAATCCCCTTCCAGCTTGCAAAGTTCATACTTCATGCCGGTTTGTTCACCAGGTAAATATTGATGCTCTCTGTCAAACTCATCAGCATTCAAGCGAATGGCATAAGTCTCTCCGTTGCAGTCTTTCATAATAACCAGTGGCCGATACCAATGATGAATTATTTTGGTTTCCATTATCTGAGTTACATAGCCGTCTGCCTTGTTTATGCGTAGCAATATCCTGTTATCGTATACAACAAGCAGATGATCGTCAAATTCAAGAATGTCATTTATACCGTCACTTCCGTAGCCGTCGGCTTCGGGCAGCTCAAGGGTGAAGCTGCTGACTATCTTATTATCGGCGTAATTAACGAGAAGATATGAAGCAGTGCAGTTATCGTAATAAGCATCATAATCATAATTCTCGTCATATTCTTCAGGCATTTTCATTCCGCCATGATCTTCGATCAGATAGATAACGCTGGCGTCAGAATATGTATCCGTATCGCTTTCATTAATTTCATAATGATCAGCTGAAAGCACTTCTTCGGGAAGCTCTCTTTTGATAAAGGAAAAACCGTTCAGCTCCCTGTCTGTGAGATATACTTTTTTCTCGTACGTGTTCCTAACCGAATACATAAGCTGAAGTTCATCATTACCAGCTTCGCATACCGAATAAATATAGTCAACGTCAGCCGGCATATTCACCTTCTCGGCAATATAGTATCCGGTAATATTGCTTACATCTACCTTTGAACCAAGGCTGGCATACTCAGAGATATCTTCCGTGGAAAGGCTTCTTGATATGCTACTGTTTTCTTTATTATTATTTTCTTTTGTTCGTCTGCCGCATGAAGTAGCGCATATTCCGGACAGCATTATAACAATTGCTGCTGAAAATGATATTATCTTTTTCATATTATGTCCTTTCATGTATTTAAGAAATTCTCACATTGCTGATTTTCCACTGTGTTCCGTTCCAAGCGTAATCAAATACATATTCTCCGTCCGCATCAATACAGGCTGAGAAATCATATTTTTCATTGTCCTGTATCTTCGGCTCTGATGGAGTTTCGGCGGTCTCATATACGTTTTCCTCTTTGGTATAAAGCCTGCCATTGTAATCCACTAGAACAGGAGCAGTTGTATTATCCTTACCTTTGACTGCCTCATCTATGCCCATGCTGAGATATATGCCTCCGTTTGCTTTCAGGGTATCGAAATACTCATTCGTAACCACTGCACGAAAAGAATCATATATTTCTTCACAGCTTTCAAAGCGTTCATCGTCGATCAGATAATACTCTGTATCTTCTCCCTGCCATTCCGAATTACGTGAGCTGTATTGTGAAAAGTACCTTCCGCTACCCTTTGTTGCAACTTCTCCGTTGATATAATCCGAGGTTGATATGAAATTCTCAGTGAGGAGCTTTGCGATAGCGGCATGGTCGGAATACTCAAGTGAACTGAGAACAGTTTTTTTCTTGTTATTATTATTTCTGTTCCCGTAGAAATAAAGTGAGCTTACGGTAATAACAGCGGCGGCTGCAATCGAAATAGAAACATCGATAATCTTTCTGAATACAGATCTTTTGTACCTTTCAACACCCGAAACACTGTCATTGTATGTGCGTTCGTCCTGCTGAGATATAAGCTTGCGCTGTATCCGCGAATAAATCCTTTCCCTGATTTCATCGGTAAAAACAGAAGAACCATCCTCTTTACTGTCGGAGAACTCAGGGATATTATCATCAAACAATTCCTCTATCTTCATTTTCACCACTCCGCATCAACGCCTGCTTTTAACAGCAGGTTTTTAAGTTTCTTTCTTGCTCGCTGCATCCTTTTCTGTACCGAGCTTGTTGTTATATTTAGCTCCGAAGCTATTTCAACCGATGACCTGCCATAGTAATAATGGCGAATTATGATAGATGAATCGGGATCTCCAAGCTTTTTCACGCAGTCCATGAGTATCCCTTTCAGCTCCATGCGCTCAGAAGTACTTTCAAGCTCGTTCTCTGAGGCTCCATAAAATGGTGCGACATCGTCCATCGATACTGTCCTGTTGCTTTTCAGCGAAAGCCGCCTGAAAAGATCGATAGAACTTCTTTTTGCGATAGTGGATATTAACCATTTTAGGTCACCGCTGTAGGCCTTTTCGGATTTAAGTGAACGGAATATGTCAATGAATATATCAGCCACACATTCTTCGATATCCTCAGCAGTTCCGCATGATCGAAGATTGTTTGAAGCTATCGTATAGACATAGATGCAGTATTCGTCATATAGCGCACGTTGCCACACCTCAGAAGGACCTTTCATAAGCTCCCTGAGCTGAATGTCTGTCATATTCCTTATTCACCCCTTTGAACATGTTCATCATAATAATCGTTTTTTAAAACGCTTAGCGGACATATTTTCTGAAAAAATTTTTGCTATCGTTTTTTACCAAATATCTGATAGCTTTTTTGTATATTGGTTCGAAGTTTAATTCAGCATATTTATTGTAGCAAGATGGAATTTTAATGTCAACATTTTTCTGAAAATTTGACCGGAATAGTCAAGAAATGTACAGTTAAAGAATGCCCGACTGAATAAATAACTGTTCTTATGACAGTTATCCAGCTTGTTAAAAAAGCCCCTCTGCACGTGCAAAGGAGCTTTTTGACAAACTGATGGGACAAGTGAGTTTTCCTATCCCATTCCTATATTTTGCTGTTATTAGGTTAAACAGCACTAAGTTTTATTTTACTGATAAATTAAAGTAAGTACATTTAGATTATGAATACAGCTTCGATGAAAAATAATCTCTATCTTCGTAATTAATGTTTCCATCGTTATTGGAGTCAAGGAGTTCGAGCTGGAAAGCGGAGAACTTTTCGCTTATCTTTCCGTTTTTCTCATATTCACTTATGTCTTCGCTTAATATATCAAAGTATTCCATTATCTTTTTATAGTCATCAGCATCATAATCGTGATCGTAGTCCAGATCGCCCTTTTCAAAATTAACGCCTAATGTGTATTCCAGTGACTCATAATTTGTGAGTTCCTTCATGTAAATATCGCCGTTTATAAATGAGCACTCTGATACAACTTTGCCCTTATCGTCTTTGAGGCGTATAACCTTTACGATAGTTTTAGAATTA
>NZ_JAGCFH010000218.1 GCF_017650195.1 Ruminococcus sp.
AAATCTAGCCGTCGCAATCATATAGAACCCCTTATTTTAATAAAAAATAGGGGTTCTTTTTTATACTTTAAAAACTGTAAAAATAGGCGAATACCGTAAACCACGGCATTCTAAGGACATTGTTAGTATTAAAATCGGTGGGAAAATACTACTAAGGATTTAGTTCTTGAAAACTGTCCATCTCAGTCCTTCTTCGCCGATGATGCCATTCAGAGCAAATCCACATTTCTCAAGCACTCTTTTGGAAGCAGTATTATCAGAATCGGTCTCAGCTTCAACTGCTGAGACCTCTGAATGTGAAAACGCCCATTCCAATACCGCTTTGACTGCTTCGGTCGCATATCCGTTATTCTGGAATTCTTCAGAGATCCCGTATCCAATTTCTGCTATGCCGTCCGCTGAAAGCCCCTTGAAGCAGAGTTCTCCTATATGTGTGTTATCTTTCAGTTCAATCATCCAGATTGCATACCATTCCCATTGATCGGGATGATCCAGACAGCCGTCCAGCATTTCTGTGTAAGCGGCTTTCAGTATATCTATAGTCTGCGTTTCAATGAATTGTTTCATGATATCCTGCGATGCAGCATAGATTTTCAATCTTCTTGTTTCGAGCATTTCTTTCTCCTTCGGGCTGATTCGAATTTCCTATCATTATATCATAATCCTGCCATTTAATCAAGTCAAAACGAAATAACGGATAATATGCCTGTCTTCGACCGCAAAAGATTAAATCTATAATTATGAATGATATTACAAATACAACCATTAGTTGCAAAATATCTATTAACATTCGCTTGAACTCAACTGAATGTTGTGATAAAATAAAAATGTAGAAAGCACAGAGACCGGAGGTACATCATGGACAATAAAAGCGTTTTCAGAATGAATCTCGTAAAGCGCAGAAAGGCTCTCGGACTTACGCAGGAGCAGCTTGCCGCACGGCTCAACGTTTCACCGCAGGCTGTTTCAAAGTGGGAAAATACCAGCTATCCTGACGGTGAACTGCTTCCGCAGCTAGCAAGGGAGCTGAATACTTCTCTTGACTTCCTTTTCGGCGTAAAGATCACGAGCAGTGAAAGAGACATCGAGCAGCTCGTTGACGATGAAATGAGAGCAACTCTTCCGGAAAACAGAGCGGAAAAGCTCCTGAAGATAATGTATACTGCTCTCTGCGCCTGCAATCCAAACAACGACACCGTTGCAAAGCTCCGCGGCAGCTATGAACATGAGACCTACGCGGGGTTGAAAACTGACCGTGAACTGGCACTGGCACGCATCAGCAGGGACCTCAGGTACTTCTGTTTCCTTGAGATCCCTGACAACGGCGTTAATTCATACTTCGGGGATACCACGAATATGATACGCCTGTTTAATACTCTTGCAGACGATGACGCTATAAGTATAATCACCTATCTCGGAGCAAGCGTGAGGAACAAGATGTTCTCGGCGGCAATGATCTCGGAAAAGCTGAATATATCTGCCGAAAAGGTGCAGTACATAATAGACAGGCTTGACAGGTTCGGACTGGTATGGAGGGTCTCGGCGGATATCGACGACAAGCCCGTCATACTTTACGGCTATACACACCAGATACCGTTGACCATGATACTTGTACTGGCTAAGACGATAACCAATTATATACAGTACATGGATCCTAATGTAGAGGAATGGACACAGGGCGCTTTCAGGCGCGGAGACGGCGAGCAGGACGAGGTCGTCCCCCAGGTACCGTGGTGGGGAGAAGGAGAATTATAGGCAATGGCAGCGAAAGCTGTTGATATATCCGCTGAGGCATTACAGTGGAACAGAAAACGGAGGAAAAAACATGAAAAAAACAGCAGCATTAATTGCAGCCTGTGTTGTATCAGGCTGCGCAGCAATTTCACCCTACAGCGTTATACCTTATCAGGCAGCTGTGGAAGAGGGCTACGGCATGAACATAACGGTTGATCTCAAGGGCGAGCGCAAGGAGATATCCCCTCTTATCTACGGTGTCAACCAGTACACCACCAAGCTCAAGGACGTCCGTACATCAGCAGTACGTCAGGGTGGAAACCGTATGACAGCTTACAACTGGGAGACCAACGCTTCAAACGCAGGCTCTGACTGGAAACACAGCTCGGATACCAATCTTTCTGAGTCGGACGAACCTGCTGACTGTGTACAGGTCCTCTCAAAGGACGCAGCAAAAAACAATGTAGGCTATAAGCTGACAACTCTCCAGCTAGCAGGCTATGTGTCGGCTGACAAGGACGGTCCCGTATCTGAGGAGGAGACAGCTCCCTCTGACCGCTGGAACAAGGTAGTCATTACCAAGGATGCTCCATTTGCAGATAATCCCGACCTTAATGACGGAGTAGTATACATGGACGAGTATGTAAACTATATCATTAACAAGCTCGGGAACTCGCAGTCTGAAACTGGTATACAGGGTTACAGCCTTGATAACGAGCCCGTACTCTGGAACGATACCCACAGTCGTATGCATCCTGAGCCTGTTACTATTGAGGAGCTCGGCACAAAGTCTGTTGAAATGGCAAAAGCTGTAAAGAAGCTTGACCCCGGCGCCGAGGTATTTGGACCTGCGCTTTATGGTTATACTGCCTTCGATCACCTCGATGACGATGACGACCATACCGAATGGGAGGAGATAAAGGCTGCAAACAACTATCACTGGTATCTTGACTGTTATCTTGATCAAATGAAGAAGGCTTCCGAGGAATGTGGCACAAGGCTTCTTGACGTGCTTGATATACACTATTATTCCGAATCCGCAAGAAACGGTATCGAGGACAGATTACAGTCCGTCCGCACTCTTTATGAGGAGGGCTTTGTAGAGAACAGTTGGATAGGAAAGTGGTGCATGGAGAATGTGCCAATACTTCCCACTGTGAAAGCTTCCATAGACAAGTACTATCCCGGAACAAAGCTTGCCATATCCGAGTACAACTTCGGCGGCGGAGATAATGCTTCCGGTACTATAGCACAGGCTGAGGCGCTGGGCTGTTATGCTGATCAGGGTGTATATTTCGCTTCACTTTGGGGCGGAGAGCCCTTTATAGTTGCAGGTATCAACCTCTACACCAACTATGACGGCAAGGGCGGTAGCTTTGGCGATACCCTTATACCTGCGGCAACAGAGGACGTTTCAAAGTCGAGCGCTTACGCTTCTGTAGATGCTGATGACGATTCACAGGTAACAGTAATGGTAACCAATAAGGATCAGAATGACAATGAAAATGCAGTTATCGAGCTGAAAAACGCAGAAAAGGAATACAAGTCGGCAGCTGTATATGCTGTTTACGGCAGCGACGAGCAGATAAAGCTCATAGACATAATTAAGGACGTCACAGAAAACAAGGTAAAAGCTGAGCTTCCTGCCTTCTCAGCAGCTATGGTAGTAGTTTCCGATAAGGCTGACGCCTTCGACGGGCTGAAAACCTATGCAGAGACAAAGACGGATACGGTAACAAAGGAATATACCGATATCGAAGCTATGACAGACTCAAAGGGCTTTGTAACAGTTCCCATAGAGGATGCAAAGCACCTCTCAAAGATAATAATTAACGGCTCTGTAACGTCAAGCGCAGGTTCGAGCTGGGGCACAGCAGGCTGTGCGGTATGCATGAACGCAGTATCAAAGGACGGTGAGGGATTCTGGACATATAAGGATTTCTCTCTTTCTCTCGGAAGCAGCGTATCAGCTACGGTCAAGTTTGACGGCATACTTACAAAGACAACAGGCGAGGGCGCTGACAAGGTATCTGAGGATCTTGAGGCAACTATAGCTGACGGCAAGATAGAGCTCCAGAAGTGGTGGGACGCTTCTGAAAAGGGCGAATCAGGCGAGGATACTATTGAGCTGAAATATACCAGCGTTCAGGTGGTATACGAGTACGCTCAGGGTGAAGCTCCGGAGGTTTCGTCGACCACAACTACAACTGTGACCACAACGACTACGACTACAACTTCAACATCTTCGTTAAACGGTAGTGACGACAAAACAGTGTACGGTGACGCAAACTGCGACGGAACTGTTGATATTGCAGACGCAGTGCTTATAATGCAGTCTCTTTCAAACCCTGATAAATACGGGGTTAAGGGCAGCGGCGAGCTTCATATCACGGAGCAGGGACTCAAAAACGCAGACTGTTGTAGCACAGGCGATGGAGTTACAACGAATGATGCTCTTGCGATACAGCTTTTTAGACTGAATATCATTAAGTTGCTTCCCAGTGAAATAGAGGACTGATAAACGAAAAACACTGAAATTATTTATGTTTTTGCGCAAAAGGATTTCCTTAAGCACAGAGTTTATAAAGAAACTTTATATAAAATTATCGGTGGTACCTCCCTGTACAACAGAGAGGTACCACTGTGCCCCCTTCCAAATACTTTTATATGATTTTTCCCTAATAGGGCGCGACCTGCATTCTTGCAGGTCTTTTTTATTACTCACGCGTCCTATCATGGTAAAAGATAAAACCAGAAGTTTGAGTAAGGAGTTTGAGGTAGCCTCCATTTTTCTCAATATTTCGTGTAAAAACTCCTATATAAGCATTACATTTAAAGAAGTCAGTTTTTTGTCCGTTAATATGACTACATATTTGATTGATTTTTCATGCAGGATATCAATTGAAATTAAATCATTATTGTGGTATGATACAATTATAAGAAAAATAGTTGAACAAAACTGTTAAATATTTCCTATAAATATACGACCAGGAAAGGGTGAGAGATATGCCGTGCAACATAAAATTAAAAAAAGCAGCTGTTGCAATAGCCTCAGTTTTTACACTGACGCTTTTCTCACCTGGAGCTACTGTTATCGCCGAATTTGATATCCCATCGATGCCAGATTTTTCGTACATTGGCACGGTGGGTAGCCTTTCGGCTCAGCAGTCCAAAATAGCGGCAGAAACGGTATATGAGTCACTTTATTTCCACAAGAATGCCGTGGAATTTAGCAGCAGGGGAGTAAAGATGACCAACAGTAACGCTGACGATCTTATAGCGATATACAGGCACGTTTCTTCCTGCTATGATGTTGGCATACTTGTTAAAAAGGGCGTAATTTCTTACAGTCCCTACAGCAGCACCATAAGCCTGTCATATCTTTTCAGCGGAAGTGAGTATACTGAGAAGTACAGCGAGTACAGCGCTATGCTTGACGAGATACTTTCCGGTGTGGACTACAGCTGGTCTGAAGAGGAAAAAGCACTATATCTTCACGATTATTTAGCTGTTCGCTTTGATTACGACTATCCAGCGTATTATGGAGCTGTTACGCGCAATAACAAGGAGCAGTATAGCGCTTACGGTATGCTGAAAAACGGACTTGCGGTATGTGAGGGCTATTCAGAGCTTTATGCAAAGCTCCTTAACAGGCTCGGTATAGAGACTCAGCTTGTCACCAGTGATGAACTGCGACATGCGTGGAATATTGTACGCATAAACGGCAGCCGTTATTTTGTTGACGTAGCATGGGACGACAGCTTCCTCGGATACAAAGGCATAGTAAAGCATGACAATTTCCTCAGAACGGCTGAAGAGATGAAAAACTGCAATCACGAAACTGAAGATTGGAAGGACGTATTCGGAAATTCCCTTTATAATATAGAAGTGCCCGATAATTTCAGCAGTGCCTTCTGGCTCGGCACGAAAAAGGCAATAAAGCGTTATGATAACGGCTGGCTGGCAATGGTTGGTACAGTAAAGGCAACAAAGGCGGAGCTTTATAAATATGACGGTGGTACGCACAGTGTATTATCCTCGAAGACATTGGCTTCACTTCCTTCATCGGCGTCGACGTGGTTTGTATGGGGGAATGATCGTTCCTACTGGACTGAATCCTTCAATATACTTGAGGTTACCGGTGGAACTGCCTACTATTCTACGCCAACTGCTATATACGCTATATGTAACGGTAAAAGCATAAGGGTTTATGAGCTGAATGCTTCTGAGAAGTCTACGGGATATATCTACGGTATGTATGCCGAAGAAGGAAAGCTGTATTATGGGCTTGATACGGAGAGACACAATGTTGATATGAGTGGTACGGTGCCGGTAAAGTATAACAGTGCATCAGTTAAATCTCTTGAGGAGAGGATAGCTGCCGAAACCGGTGAGACATATACTACCTCTGCAAGCACTACTGTTTCCACAACTTATACAACCACAGTGACTACCACCAATAAACCCACAAAGAATGCCACAACCACAGTGGCTACCACCAAGAAGCCAACAACAACTACTACATCTACAGTGACTACCACCAAGAAGTCCACAACGACTACTACAACCATAGTGACTACCACCAAGAAGTCCACAACGACTACTACAAACATATTGACTACCATCAAGAAACCCACAACGATTGCCACAACCACAGTGACTACCACCAAGAAACCCACAACGACTGCCACAACCACAGTGACTACTACTGTGACAACCACTACATTTCCTCCAGAAAAAAAGGGAGATGTGGATGGTGACGGACAGAAAAACGCTGTTGACGCTTCGCTGATACTATCGCATTATGCGAGGATATCAACCGGCGGCAGGGCTGAATTCAACAGGGAGCAGCAACTTGCAGCCGATGTAGACGGCAACGGACTTATTGACGCGGTAGATGCCTCGTGCATACTCAGTTATTATGCTTTTCTTTCAACTCATACGGAAACGCTTTCCATAGACGCTTATCTTGATAGGCAGCGTTTGCAGTGATATATATGAACAGTCCTTATTTAGAGTAAGGACT
>NZ_JAGCFH010000219.1 GCF_017650195.1 Ruminococcus sp.
GCAGATCCGGTGATCCGCAGCGCCCTTGCTGTTTACATTGTCATTATAGCCCATGAAGAATGATTTGTCAATAGCTTTTTTCAACTTTGTATGAAATCGATATATTTTTTGTGCTTTAAACGCCAAAAGTGCTCGTTTTTTACAAAAGTGCTATTAAGCAACGAAATTTACAGATTTTTTTCATTATCCTACTTGACATTTATGTTTTAAAGTGCTAAGATATTAATTAAGAACAAGGACGTTTACGACAGGCATTTTGTCTGTCCGAACGTCTTTTTTTATTCTGTGGTACAGATCAATGGCGCTCTGTATCAGAAAGGCAAGTGAATGATATGGACAATTTCAGAAAAGAAGCTCCATACGAGCAGCAGGGTCTTTATGATCCACGTTTTGAACACGATAACTGCGGAATAGGCGCAGTTGTAAACATCAGTGGTAAAGCCTCACGAAAAGTCGTAGACAATGCACTTACTATTGTTGAAAAGCTCGAGCACCGTGCAGGCAAAGATGCCGAAGGAAAAACCGGTGATGGTGTCGGTATCCTCGTGCAGATGCCTTACAGCTTCTTTATAAGTGAAGCAAAGAAACTTGGACACGATATTGGAAAAAATGGTGATTTCGGCGTAGGTATGTTTTTCTTTCCTCAGAATGAGCTTAAGCGCGACCGTGCAAAGAAATTATTCGAGATAATATTAAAAAAGAATAAACTTGAGCTTATATGCTGGCGTGAGGTCCCTACTTCCCCCTCTATACTTGGTCACAAAGCATACGAGAGTATGCCTCATATAATGCAGGCATTCGTTAAGCGTCCTGATGGTTGTGCAACGGGTCTTGATTTCGACAGAAAGCTGTTCATAGCAAGACGTGAATTCGAGCATTCCAATGAGGATACTTATGTATGCTCACTTTCCAGCCGTACCATTGTATATAAGGGTATGTTCCTTGTTGATGAGCTTAGACGGTTCTACACCGATCTGCAGCGAGATGAATTCACATCTGCTATCGCTATGGTTCACTCTCGATTTTCTACAAATACAAATCCAAGCTGGCAAAAAGCTCACCCAAACCGTTTCATAGTTCATAACGGTGAGATCAATACTATAATAGGCAATGCTGATAAAATGCTTGCCCGCGAGGAGACCATGAACTGTGAAGCTCTGAAAAATGATATGCACAGGATCCTCCCCGCTATCAATGTAAACGGTTCAGACTCTGCTCGTCTTGACAATGCTCTTGAATTCATGGTAATGTCCGGAATGCCTCTGCCGCTTGCAGTTATGATTTCCATACCAGAGCCATGGAAAAACGATCGTACAATATCAAAGGCAAAGTACGATTTTTACCAGTACTACGCAACAATGATGGAGCCGTGGGACGGTCCTGCATCAATACTATTCTCTGACGGAGAGGTTATGGGAGCAGTTCTTGACAGAAATGGCCTTCGTCCGTCACGCTATTGTATAACCAGCGATGGCTTTCTCATTCTTTCATCAGAAACAGGCTGCATAGATATACCTCCTGAGAATATTGTTAAAAAAGACCGTCTTCGTCCTGGTAAAATGCTTCTTGCCGACACGAAGCAGGGCAGGATAATCGAAGACGACGAGATAAAGAATTCTTATGCTTCACGTCAGCCCTACGGCGAATGGCTTGACGCTAATCTGGTTCGTCTGCACGATCTTCATATACCGAACAAAGGCGTAAAGATATACAGCAAGGACGAACTTGCAAGGCTACAGAAAGCATTCGGCTACTCTTATGAGGATATCAAGACAAGTATCCTTCCCATGGCTGAAAAAGGCGCGGAGCCGATAGCTTCTATGGGAAGCGATATTCCGCTTCCTCCTCTTGACAAGCAGTCACCTTCCCTTTTCAATTATTTCAGACAGCTTTTCGCACAGGTAACAAATCCGCCTTTTGACGCAATACGTGAAGAGATCGTTACCGATACCAGTGTTTATATAGGCAAAGACGGTAATCTCCTTGAAGAAAGCCCTGAAAACTGTCATGTTTTGAAGATTGAGAATCCGATTCTTACAGAAACTGATATGCTCAAAATAAAGAGCATGAAGGTGGACGGGCTCAAAACCGCGGTTATCCCTATTACATATTATATAGGTACTTCACTTGATAAGGCCATAGATCAGCTTTTCCTCGAAGCGGACAAAGCATACCGCGAAGGCGCAAATATACTCATACTTTCAGATCGCAATGTAGATGAGTTCCATTGCCCAATACCTTCATTGCTTGCAGTTGCAGCTCTTCAGCAGCATCTTGTATCAACCAAAAAGCGTACCGCTGTTGCAATGATACTTGAAAGCGCTGAGCCAAGAGAGGTACATCATTTTGCCGCACTTCTCGGTTACGGTGCCTGCGCTGTCAACCCGTATCTTGCACAGGAGACTATTCGTGGACTTATCGACGAAGGCACTCTAGACAAAGACTTCTATGCAGCTGAGGATGATTACAACAGTGCTATACTCCACGGCATCATAAAGATCGCCTCAAAAATGGGTATCTCTACTATACAGTCCTATCAGGGCAGTAAGCTTTTTGAAGCTGTCGGAATCTCGAAGGAGCTAATTGACAAATACTTTGCAGGAACAACAAGTCGTATAGGCGGAATCGGACTTATTGAAATAAGCAGACGAACAGAATCTCTCCACACAGCAGCATATGACCCGCTTGGACTTCATGTAAGAAATGATATCGGCAGTATAGGAAGTCACAAGCTCAGAAGCGGTAAAAGCGATCATCTTTATACTCCAGAGACGATACATCTGCTTCAGCAGGCTGCATGGACAGGAAGCTATGATACATATAAAAAGTATTCCGAAAGTATAACCCGCGAAGATAACGAGCTTACGCTCCGCAGCCTCCTTGACTTTAAATATGACGAGAACATGGCTATATCAATTGATGAAGTTGAATCGGTAGAAAGTATATGCCGCCGCTTCAAGACCGGAGCAATGTCATATGGTTCAATATCTCAGGAAGCTCACGAATGTATGGCAGTCGCCATGAACAGTATAGGCGGCAAGTCAAACAGCGGTGAAGGCGGAGAAAGCCCTGAAAGACTCAAATCTGACCGTTGCTCTGCAATCAAGCAGGTCGCTTCGGGCCGTTTCGGAGTAACGAGCGAATATCTTGTTTCAGCTCAGGAAATACAGATAAAAATGGCTCAAGGAGCAAAGCCCGGTGAGGGTGGTCATCTTCCCTCGGGAACGGTATA
>NZ_JAGCFH010000024.1 GCF_017650195.1 Ruminococcus sp.
AGAATAGTTTTAAAAATTATTGCATGAACTTGTGTTATCTCTATATTTAGAAAATTAAATATTCCAGTCTGATTAATATTATGACTTTGCTTTATCATAAACAGTTTACTTATAATTTTGATTTCAAAGCCTGTCTTGCACAGTAGGAGCTTGATAATCTGATCCAGTATAACAAGAACAGATGCTGTAAGAGCAGTTACACTAAACTTTTTAATATCAAACCGCGTATCTATAAAGGAAACAGCCTTCCATAAAAGACACATAAATATAAAGCTTATAACAACATATAACAGAAAGCCAAGACCTCTTTCAATGCTTTTGAAATATTTTATATAGTAAAATAACGATGAGCAAGGAATGATAAGAAACACAAGATAATGTTTAAATAAAAACTCTTTTTTATCCATAAGTAAAGTATATTCCTTTCTGCGTATACTGCGCTTAAAGCGCTATTATAGCAATGGTCTCTTCGCCGTCTTTCTCTCCGTTTGGCTCAAAACCAAATGAACGATACAAATTTTGTGCAACTATGTTTTCCTCTTCATAAGACAGCCAGCACTTCTCTGCATTTCCACAGGGATATGTGTGTATAAAATCAAGTGCCAGCTTCAATGCAGCTTTTCCGTAACCCTTATTCTGAAAATGCCTATCTATCATAAATCGCCAAATATTATAATTATTGTATGCAATCTGCGGCGGATCTTCCCAGTATTCATCTGTTCCAAAACCTATCATGACAAAACCCACAGGCGTATCTCCGTCGTATATCCCGAAAGGAAAAACTTGACCGCCGCCGGTCATTGCAGCATAAGCCTCTATTATGCTTGTTTTATTGTCGGCAACGAATTTCCTCTGACTTTCATCAACACTAAGCCCTATTATATCCCATACATTTCTTCCGTTTACTTTTTCCAAACGTATCATAGTACTCAATCCCTCAGAAATCCGGTAAGTGTATCCGACGGTGTTGCTCCTCTAGTAAGTACTCGTCCCAGACCTGATAAATATGCATTTCTTCCCGCTTCTATCGCTTTTCTGAAAGCTTCAGCCATTACAGGAAGATTACCTGCTGTAGCAAGTGCAGTATTTGACATAACCGCAGCTGCTCCCATTTCCATTGCCTCACAAGCCTGTGAAGGTCTGCCTATACCTGCATCAACGATTATGGGCAAATCAATTTCGTCAATGAGTATCTGTATGAAATCCCTTGTAGCTAGCCCCTTGTTGGAACCTATAGGCGAAGCAAGAGGCATCACGGAAGCTGCTCCTGCGTTTACAAGATCACGGGCTGTATTAAGGTCTGGATACATATAGGGCATTACAACAAAACCCTCTTTCGCAAGTATTTCTGTAGCTCTAACCGTTTCCAGATTATCGGGTAAAAGGTACTTTGTGTCACGCATTATCTCTATCTTTACAAAGTCGCCGCAACCAAGCTCACGTGCAAGCCTTGCTATACGTACTGCCTCATCGGCATTTCTTGCGCCAGACGTATTTGGAAGAAGAGTCACTCCCTTAGGTATATAGTCAAGAATATTTTCGTGCTCCTTTGAATTTGTCCTGCGTACAGCAAGAGTTATTATCTCAGCACCTGCATACTTAACAGCTGCTTCGATAAGACTTAGTGAATACTTGCCAGAACCAAGTATAAAACGTGAGGAGAATTCATGCCCTCCTATTATCAATTTATCATTATCCATTTCAACCATTCCTTATATATCAAATTTTTCGGCTATTATTCTCAATACTGCATGAGCCTGATGTGCTGCACAGACAAGAACTCTTGAAGAGATTAGCCCCATACCATCAGAAATATCGCTCACCTCATCGCCGCAGAGATAAAAGTGCTCTGTTATTCGCTTTGTTCTTATCATATTTGAGGGAGCGATTCCAGCCATACCAGAGCCAGATACAAGGAACTTGCCTGGCATTTCTTCAAGTACGCAGTTAACAAGCATTGCTTTCTGATCTGCCTTGTCAAAAGCTTCAACTATTATATCCTCGTCTGAAAGCAGATTTGAGATATTATCCTCTGTAAGCCTTATACAGTCCTTCCTTATATCACAATAAGGCGCTATACGCTTTAAAGAATCATAAAGTGCTTCTGTTTTAGGTATACCGATCTGATCCGCAAAATACATCTGACGGTTGAGATTCGATATTTCAACATTATCAAAATCAATGATATGAAGCCTTCCAACGCCTGCTCTTGCAAGTGCGCTAGCTATATTTGAGCCCAGTCCGCCGAGACCGCATACTGCAACAGAAGCATTTTCGAGCTTTTCCTGGAGCTCAGCGCCGTGTCTTTCGACCAAAGCAGAATATATTTCATCTTTTGAAGGTATATCCATATCAGCCGCCTCCGACAAAACGGACTATCTCAACATGATCTCCGTCCTTAAGGATAGTTTCGCCGTATCTGGCTTTAGGCACGATCTCCTCGTTCAGCTCCACGGCAACGTGCTGAACATTGATCCCCATATCAGCCAGTACCTCTGTTACACTCTTTCCGTCTTTTTCAAGCGATTCACCGTTAATCTTGACCATAATAATACCTCCGGATAAAAAATCAGGGAACAGCCGAACGCAGTTCCCTGAATGTATCCTTTTTACAAAACAGACTCCCTACGCTGGCATTACCCAAATCAGGTTAAAGGGTCGAAGGTATCACCTTCCTCTCAGCCTGTCCTACAAGCTCCCCTGCGTTAACTATTATATCACTCTGTTTTATAAAAATCAATAGCAATTTTCAATTTTTATCATTTTACTCAAAAAAATGACATCTGTTCATACTTGTCCGGAAGCTCTGATAAATAATCGAAGCACTTATTATTCTGCATCATACCGTACCTTTCGCAGAAATCATCAAGCTTTCTCATGAGCTTTGAGCTGTTTTCACTTTCGACTATATAGGAATTCCCGAATTCTCTCCGGTACCTTTCAGACATTCCGGGGAAATGTCTGTCAAGAGCCGCATAAAAGTATTCCCTGTTCCCTTCACGGAGAGTCAGTCCGATACCGAAGCATATTATTCCCTTTACGCCTGCTTCCGAACAGTATCCAAGAAGTCCAGCAAGATTTTCCTCCGTATCATTTATATAAGGCAGAAAGGGAGAAAGCCATACTATAGTCGGGATATTGCGTTTTTTCATCTCCGTAAGCACCTCATACCGCCTGCTCGTAGCACACACGCCCGGCTCGATAATACTGCAAAGCTTATCTTCAAATGTCGTCATCGTCATCTGCACTACCGCTTTTGAATGCTCGTTTATAGAGGCAAATAGGTCAATATCACGCATTATTAGGTCAGATTTTGTTTGAACAGTTGCTCCGAACTGATAACTGTCAATAAGTTCAAGACACTGTTTTGTGAGTTTTAGCTCTGATTCCAGAGGAATGTAAGGATCTCCCATGGCGCCTGTACCTATCATACATCTTTTTCTTTTTGAATGCAGAGCCTTTTCAAGCAGTTCAGGCGCATTTATTTTAACTTCGATATCCTCAAATGCGTGAGACATATTATAGCAAAGACTTCGGCTATCACAGTAAATACAGCCGTGTGAACAGCCTCTGTAAATATTTATTCCATTCTTATTCGAAAGAATCCCTTTAGCTTCGGTAAAATGCATAACTGCTCCTTATC
>NZ_JAGCFH010000220.1 GCF_017650195.1 Ruminococcus sp.
CCAAAATCTTCTTTATGATATCAGTGTGGTTCACGGCTTCGGCGGATGTGCTGCAATAACCGCTTACTTTGTAGATTCTGTGAAGATACTTAGCAATACAATTGAGAAGACTGCATATAACGGCATTCATCTTGGTTGGGGTTGGTGTAACTTCAAGGACAGCACCACTTGCCGTGATAATCAGATATGCTATAACAGAGTTATCAACTCTCTGAACCGACTTCACGACAGTGGAGGAATATACACTATCGGACAGATGCCAGGAACTATTATAAACGAAAACTATGTCCAGGGCATTCCTGCAGGCGGCTTAGGAGCACCTACATATGGACTTCATAACGACGAGGGAACGACATATATTGAGGAGAATGACAACGTCCTCGAAATAAGTCCAAATGTTACTTATACCATAAATTGTGAGGAATATGGCGATAAGCATCATCTCACGATAAAGCGCACCTATGCCACTGTTAATAAAATGGGCAAGAACCCGCCATACAGTGATATCGACACTCCTATAGTAGTTCCCGATAATGTATGGCCCTTCCAGCAATACAAGGTATGTCTAAATTCAGGAATATCAGACGATTATCGCGGACTTATGCCTGCATGGCTTAAATCCGCAGCTGACTATGTGTTTCCTGCGAGCTGTGCGACGACCTGCAGTAGCAAGCTTCCTATAAGAAAGACCAATGGTACAGTATGGATAGCTCCTGATGGAACAGAATCGTTCAAGGCAGGAGATGACATGACAAAGGCAAGTGGAAGCAAGGGTTCTATAAAAACTCCTTCAAATGAAGGTGAATACAGGATATATGTTCTTGATGCAAGTGGTAAGGTACTGAGTAAGTCATCACACCTTCTCCGTCTTAGCGGCATAGGCAGCGCGGAAGAAGGCGACGCTATACAGGCTGAGGACTGTGATTTTAAATCGGGCATTGAGACCGAGAACTGCATTGAAGGAGGACTGAACATTGGTTTCATCGAAAGCGGTGATTATATCGGATTTAAGAATATTGATCTTACAGGTGCAAATGATATAGACTTCCGGCTTTCTTCCAACGGAGCGCAGGCTGCTCTTGAAGTGCGTCTTGATTCTCCTAATGGAAAACTTATAGGCAGTATGGATGTAAATGGCACGGGCGACTGGCAGAATTGGTCAACTCAGACCTGTGAAATCGAGGAAACCTCAGGAAAACATAATGTTTATCTTGTATTCACAGGCGAAGAAGGATATCTTTTCAATATTAACTGGTGGAGGCCTAACACACCTGCCGCAGCAGTAATCATTGGCGACCTTAACGGTGATAGAGTTGTTGATATCTATGACCTTGCACAAATGCGTAATGCTGCTATGCAGGATGATGCAGAGTGCTTTGCAGCAGCTGATATAAACGGCGACGATGTTATTGACGGCGAGGATCTCATACTACTTAAGAAGTTCATCATGGGCGAGATAAAGTCTTTTGATTAAGTTTTGGCATACAAAACAGTCCGAAAGCAATCAATCTTAGTGATTGCTTTCGGACTGTTGTTATTTGTATTCTACTACTTCATTATGGCATTTTTTTGTTCTTTAGGCTGGAGCAACTCGCATTATTCGTAGCGTGTTGAAGGCATCGTAAATCATATTGATTTCTTGAAATCGTTTGACTAAACCTGTGTTTGGTGGTATAATAATTTTTAGAAAATATGATTCCGGATATTAAAAATATACTTATAACAGGAGAAAAATATGAGAGTAAGATTCCATCTTCCTGACTTTTCGGGAAGCTTTAAATTAAATCTGCTGTTTGCTGAAATGCTTAAAAATCACCCTGAATTCTTCCGTGAGGGAGTGGAAATAGCCTCGTTTTACGGAGTTTTTCCTCCTTGTCTGTGGAATGGTGGAAGGTCGCAGGGGGGTAATACTGATAAGAATTATATGAAAGTGGTGATAAAGGAGTTCAACGACCGAGGTATACCGCTTCGTTTTACGTTCACCAATATCATGCTTGAGAAAAAGCATCTCAGCGATGAGCGATGCAATATGATGCTTCATTTGGCAAACAACGGAATGAACGAGGTTATTGTGGCTTCGCAGCTTCTTGAGGACTATATTCGAAGGGAGTTTCCTAAGTATAAGCTGACAAGCTCAACGTGTAAGCGTCTCAATTCCATGGAAGCTCTTGTTGCCGAACTTGAAAAGGACTATCATGTTGTGGTTGCCGATTATGATCTTAACAACAAATTTGAGATCCTTGAATCTCTTCCACGAAAAAAGGATATAGAGTTTCTTGTAAATGCCTGCTGTCAGCCAGAATGTCCGGGAAGATTACAGCACTATAAGGATATAAGTCAGCAACAAATAGCTTTTTGCAACCACATAAAGAAGTATCCTAATGTTCCTTTTGACCTGGAAAAATACGATCCGAATCATTTCAGCAACTGCCCTTACTCTAAGCGTAGTATTTTTGATATCCGCGGACTGAAAACTCATATCTCTCCCGATGATATATGGGAAAAGTATGTGCCTATGGGCTTTGAGCAGTTCAAGATAGAGGGAAGGACTGCAAGTACGTTTAACAAGATTGAAACATATATGTACTATATGGCAAAGCCTGAGTTACGCGAAGAAGCACGGTATTTCTTGCTCAATATGTTGGAGGATAGCGGAGCACTTATTTTTACATGATAAAATTTAGCGGCTGTGGTGTTTTACAGCCGCTGTTTTTATATTCAAAAGCAGGAGTTGAATAATATTTTTATAAAATATTTTTTTGTTGACGATGGGTGAAAAAAGTGGTATAATCAATAGGCATGAAAAAATGTAAGGAAGGTTTTATGGAGAAGGTCTGGAAATTCATTAAGGCTCAGCCTGTGCTTGTGATAGCATTTATATTGGCGGTTGCAACTATGTTTATCGTTCCCCCTGACAGGGAGTATACAGGATACTGTAACAGAACAGTACTTATTGAGCTTTTCGCGCTTATGGCAGCTGTAGCGGGACTGCGCAGCATAGGAATATTTGACGCAGCTACGAGGCTGATACTGCAAAAGACAGGAACAGTACGCAGGCTCGGAGCGGTAATGATACTTATATGCTTTTTCAGTGCAATGCTTGTTACAAATGACGTGGCTCTCATCACATTTGTACCTCTTACCCTGCTGATATACAGGAATATCAACGATGAGAAAAGCCTTATACTTACTATAGTACTCGAATCTGCCGCAGCTAACCTCGGCAGTATGATGACACCCGTAGGCAATCCGCAGAATCTGTTTCTGTACGACAAATACGGTCTGACAGCTATGACATTTCTGAAAACAATGCTGCCGGTGGGTGTGCTGGGACTTGCAGCAGTACTTGGAATAACTTTTTTCCTGCCTAAGAGTAGCTGCAAGGCTCCCGGTCGCAGAGAAGAAAAGATACCAGTAATAAAGGCAACGGTGTATATCGGATTGTTCCTGCTTTGTATAGCGGCGGTGTTCAGAATAGTTCCCGACTGGGTATGCCTTATAGCCGCAGTGCTTGCAATGGCGGTATGCGATGTAAAGTTGCTCCTCAAGGTTGACTACATACTCCTCGGAACATTTGTGTGCTTTTTCGTTTTTGTTGGAAATATTGCCCGTATCGGAGCTGTAAGCGAATTCTTCTCGCATATACTCAGCGGCAAGGAGCTTATCATAGCTGCGCTGCTGTCACAGTTCATAAGTAACGTACCTGCGGCTGTAATGCTGGCTGAGTTCACAGATAACGGAACGGCACTGCTGCTGGGAGTTGACATAGGCGGCTTCGGCACCATAATAGCTTCAATGGCGAGCCTTATCGCATTTCAGATATACAGAGTCTCTGAGGGCGCAAAGACAGGAAGGTATATGACTGTTTTCACGATAGTTAACGTTGCACTTTTCCTGTTACTTATCATTTTTCAGCTTATTATAATGAAGGCATAAAGAAAACGTGTATACAGTAATTAAGCCCGAAGGGATTGATCATCAAATCAATCATCTTCGGGCTCGTTTATTATCTGAGAGATTGACGTTCAGCACCGCTCATTTGCAGTTCTTGAAGTAAAGTCCACCGAAAAGGCTGAACATAAGTTTTTTTAGGAAGCCCACATCTGCTTTTCCTCCGGTCAGGATAAAATTCTTGGCAATGCTGTTCATTCCGCTGGCAATAAAATCCACGATAAATATGCGGTTTTCGTCGGAAACGTCGCTGATGAAATACTTACATTCCATAAGAGAACGGTATTGCACGTCATAAAGAAAATGTATCATATCATTCCGCACGAGAAGGGAGATGATATGCTTCTTTTCTATTATGTAGCGGCTGTAATCCTCGCAGAAGCTGCGGAATACAGCAGAATGGCATGTGGCGGAGCTTTCCTCCGGCAGGAAGCAGCAGTTATGGTTGAGCTCGTAAAGTATAACATTTTCCTTGGCGCCGAAAAGGGAATAGAAGGTCTGGCGCGAGACCTGAGCTTCCCTGCAAAGGTCGCTTACGCTTATCTCGTTAAACGGATTTTCTTCGAGAAGCCTGAGCATGGCGTCGGATATAAGCTTCTGTGACAGTAGCGCAGATTTGTTGCTGCCTTGATACATGGACAAAATACCTCTCTTTGTAAAAGTTTTGAAAACAGCATTGACAAATGTCAAAGACTATGATAATATTATAACAAGGGAGCTGACATTTGTCAAGTCCCTTTTCAAGAGCAGAACGGAGGTCAAATGTATGGCACAGATCACAAAGGAAACAAAGATTGGTGAGCTTCTTCAGCTTGACAAGGATGTATCACCTATTCTTTTCAGCATTGGTATGCACTGTCTCGGATGTCCCGCTTCACAGGGCGAGACTATAGAGGAGGCTGCAATGGTACACGGCGTAAACGCAGATGAGCTTGTAAACGCTATCAACCAGAAGCTTGCTGAATAACAGATAAAGCAATATCAAAAAGTAGCCGCAGCGGATTTGTGATGTTCCGCTGCGGCTGTTTTTTTATTTTATACAATATTATGGTCGTATACAAGGAGAGTATAGGATACTCCGTTGGCGACTGTCTCGGCTGTGCGGACAGGCTGGTCGTCCTTGAAGAAGCTTGACTTTGAGATGATATCGTATTCATAGCTTGACAATAGCAAGAAGTATTCGTTTTGGAGCGGATCGTCCAAATACCAGTTCTTTGAGGACTGATAAAGACGTCTTCTCACGCCGTTTTCATCGATATCAACATCGCGCACCTTTATCGTTTCTCCACTGATAACGGTAATGGAGTTAGCGTGCCAGAATGTGGCATAGCCTTTGCTCACGCCCTCCTCCTTAAGGAAGTCTGAAAGGATAAACTCAGTGTTCTGCTTGTAGTTGTCCTTTGGCATTTTGCGTACTTCCTTACAGTTGATGAAAGCAGCCATAAATATAGGTAACATCATAAGAGCGCCTATCCTTGCTATACTTGACTGCTCTGAAATAGCCCAGCATATAAAGAGGATGCTTACTATCATTGCAGTACCTATCATAGGGATTATACGCCAGTTTGCTGCGGAGAGGACACCGAATACATAGCCCATGAGGTTGACGGCTGTGACCGCCCAGTGTATCCATATCCATATACGCATCATTCTGCCTTTGCGATCATTTGTGTATTTTTTGTAGCAACATGTAGCGATTATTGGCATTACCGCAATTATTATGGAAGACATTATGAAAATGATATTTGGTATGCCACCGTCTTTGGTAAACATAGTATTTGGCATATTTTCAACACCAAGGAGACTCATCCATGCCAATGGAAGGGTATGGATATGATCTGTCCAAGTATTCATATCAGAGAAGGTCGAATTAGCGTCCTGATAGCCTGCGGTGAGGTCACCGAGGCATTTGTCGTTGATCTTTACGCCTATGAAAGCCATGATAAACAGGATTGTTGCTCTTGAAACAACTATGCCTGTTTTTGTACCGATTAGCTTCTGTTTGTTGTTTACGAACTGCTCTGCGATTATTGCACATACGAGCGGTATTGTGAAGAGAGTTATACCTGTGATGCCGTCCATGCCTGTCAGCATCATGAATATGCATAGTATAACAAATACGGCAAACTCACGTATAGTTCTTGTCTTGGAGCTCTTGCCGTTCTTGCGGAGACTCCTTGCTTTGACGTTGTTGGCGAGCACTCTGGAATACAAGTAGGAACCTATAACAAGGAAGAGTATTCCGAGAGTATAGTATATCGTATGTCCCCAGAAGATTTCACGCATTTTCGGTGTTGACAGCGTAAGCGCAAGGAACAGAGCCGTGCCTGCGAAGGATACGGGCAGATTTCCTGTTACCTCCCTCATAAGGAGCACCATGAAAAGTGTCAGTAGAATAAAGAAGCAGGTCATGCCTATGATATGTGTTTTCATGCTGAGACCGTAGAAATGGAGCAGAGGTCTCATGATAGTATTTGTACCGAATGGCAAGAAACAGGCGTAAGAGAAATCCTTGTCGTAGATATGCCCGCTTTCAGCAGAAGCGTTCGCCCAAATTATCGTATCTGTACAGTCTGCGTGGAATTCACCCTTTGAGGTGGTAGTAACGTAATAGCCTGTGGTGAATACAGCTCCTAAGAACAGGAAAGCCGTGACCACCCATATTATCAGTTTGCTGAGTATATCGAAGCGGTACTTGTCTGTGTTCTTTTCAGCGGCAGCAGCTTCAGCTTTACCGTCCGTGCTCTCAGTCGTGCTATTATTAGTATCGGATTCTGCTTCAGGAGCATTTTCAGTGGCTGTATCTGCGGCAGCTTCTGCAGCTACGGCAGTATCTGAAGCGACCTCGGTAAGGTCCAATGCCTCCTCAGCACTTTCAGTGCACACCTCCGTGAGGTCTGTGACCTCTGGGGTGGTTTCGGCAGCGTCGTTTGCTGTATTGGTTTTATTGAGTTCATTATCCATGATGATATACCTCCGATAATATCAGAGGCGCAATAAGCTGCGCCTCATGTTATTGGATCATTTTTTATTTTCCTTCTTGGTATAGAGGAGTATCTTTCTTGCAAAAAAATTCCACAGGAAGGCTACGGCAGTAGACACTACTTTTGCTATCATCTGATAAGCGCTTGTCCTATCTTCCAGCCAGAGCCTGAAGCACCACGTTATCAATACAGTGATAAGGAGTCCTACAACACCTATAGCTGCAAAACCAATAAATTCTACAAGCTTGTTGCTTACCTTTGAGTTCTTGAAGACCCAAAGAGTGCTGATAAGGTAGTTGACTACAAGACCAGCAATGAAGGAAAGGGAATTGGCAGCAACTGCGAATCTCTCTCCGAAAACGAACTTGAAGAGTATGAAGGATAGCCCCCAGTCAACAACTGTAGCCAATCCTCCCACGAAAAGATAGCGGAAAAACTGTATCAGAGTATTGTCCGTATCGCCCACAAACAGCTTTTTGAACTGTCTGTCGCGGAATATCTGCTTTATCTCGTCCATTATTATTTTTTCTCCTCGTGGTATTCCTTTTCGGTATTGACGTTCCATATAGCGGACTTATCATTACTGCCGCTCTTGATAGCCTTTACAGCCTCGAAGGAGGTAACCATAGAGTGGTCTATGTTATTGTATCTGTGCTGACCGTTACGTCCTACACAGTAGAGATTCGGGATAGTATCAAGGTACTTGATGAGCTTGTCCATTTCCTCATAGGTATCGAAATAAGCAGGATAAGCCTTCTTCACCTTTTCCATGTGGGTATCTATTACTTCGTCTGCGCTGTCGATAAGACCGAGCTTTACCATTTCCTTTACACAGAAGTCAGAGAACTGTTCCTCGGTCATATTCCAGAACTTATCACCCTCTGAAACGAAGTACTCAAGACCTACCCATACTGTATGTCCGAGGTCCTTAACCATGTAAGGAGACCAGTTGTTATAGATCTGGAAACGACCCATTTTAACACGTCTGTCCTGAACGTATACCCAGCAGTCGGGCACGATATTGCCGACGGTCTTCATAGTGGTCTTGTTCTTGAGCTTGAGCTTGGGAACGAGAACACCGAGAGTCATGTAGTCTCTGTATGGGAGACCAGCTGCGATACGTGCAGCCTCTTCGGGAACGTCATTCATGCCTGCAACAAGATCCTTTACCGGCATTGAGGAGACAACACAGTCACCATTAAGGTTGAACTCCTGACCGTCCTTTATATAAGTTACGCCTGTGAGCTTATTGTCGGAATCCTTATGGAGCTTCTTAACAGCAGCCTCCATAATTATAGTTCCACCCAGCTTCTTTACCTCGTCGGCTGTAACCTCCCAGAGCTGACCTGGTCCAAGCTTAGGATACTTGAATTCTTCGATAAGGGAAGTATTGACCTTGCGGTTCTTCACCTTGAAGAGTTTGCCAAAGAAGTCCTTGATTATTCCTACTATGGAAAGCCCTTTTGTACGCTGGGCACCCCATGAGGCGTCTATTTCGCTTGGGTGTCTACCCCACAGGTTCTCAGTGTAGTACTCGAAGAACATAGAGTAGAGCTCCTTACCGAAGCAGTTGATATAGAAATTTTCAAGGTTGTTTTCGGGACGCTTGTGAAGAGCAGCCTTTAGATAGCTGAATCCAACCTTTGCAGTGGTCAGCAGGCCAAAATTCTTAATAGTCTCAGGTTTAAGTGAGATCGGATAATCGTAGAATTTATCATTGAAGAGAATACGTGATACTCTGCGTCTTTTGAGCATTACGCGGTTTTCCTTCTGAGGGTCAGGACCACCTGCCTCAACGTTTACGTGTCTTTTGAGGAACTTGTCGTCAGATGAAGGAGAGCCTTGCAATGGAAGCATATTGCTCCACCATTGGTTTACCTCCGGTATCTTTGAGAAAAAGCGGTGACCGCCCATATCCATACGGTTTCCCTTATAGTTAACGGTTTTTGAGATACCGCCTATAGCTGATGTTTCTTCAAGAACAGTTACATCGTATTCACCGGAGCCGTCCTTCAGCAGCTCGTAGGCTGCGGTAAGTCCTGCCGGTCCTGCACCGATTATTATGACCTTTTTCATAATGTCTGATCCTTTCCTTACAGTGCCATGATATTGTCACTTCTTTAATTCTTCCCCGTGATGCTGACGCTGACACTGATATATATAGACGCAAAAAAAGCCGGAGTATTTCACAAAATGCATGAAAAAACGGCTTATACCATGAAAAAATGCAAGGTAATACGTCATTTTTATAAAATATATTATACCATATAATATAATAGTAATCAAGATAAAACAAACATTTTTTTATTTTAGTGCATATCCAACAATTGTAAGCATTACAAATTGTATAGTTATACGAAGAAGAAAAGGCGCACTTGTGTGTGCGCCTTGAAAGATTATTTTTCTGTGCAGAATTTGACCGTTTCGCCGTTGAGTATCATATTTGTAGTCCTTACTGCGCACATTTTGCCGCACATAGAGCAGGTGTGCCTGTCCGCAGGGGGAGTGCTCTCGAAGTATTCTCTTGCCTTTTCGCCGTCAACGGCTATCTCGAACATCTTCTCCCAGTCTACCTCGTGGCGAGCCTCAGCCATAGCGTTGTCACGGTCTGTGGCGTGGGGGACGCCCTTTGCAATATCAGCGGCATGAGCAGCGATACGGCTTGCGATGATGCCTTCCTTTACATCATTTGCGTCGGGAAGACGGAGATGCTCGGCAGGAGTAACGTAGCAGAGAAAATCTGCACCGCTGGCAGCAGCGATTGCACCGCCTATAGCCGAGGTTATATGGTCATATCCCGGGAATATATCCGTAACGAGAGGTCCGAGAACGTAGAATGGAGCGTTGTGACAGATACGTTTTTGTAGCTTCATATTTGCCGCAATCTCATTCATAGCCATGTGACCGGGACCTTCTACCATTACCTGTACGTCCTTAGCCCATGCTCTTTCTGTAAGAGCTCCCAGCTCGATAAGTTCTGCGATCTGGCCGCCGTCTGTTGAGTCGTCGATACAACCGGGACGTAGCGCGTCACCGAGGGAGATAGTGCAGTCATATTCGCGGAGTATATCCAGCACCTCGTCATAATATTCATAGAACGGGTTTTCGTTGCCTGTCATCATCATCCATGCAAAGAGGAGAGAGCCTCCTCTTGAAACAATGTTCATCTTTCTTTTATCTCTGCGGAAGGCTTCTACAGCGCGGCGGTTTATGCCTGCGTGAATGGTCATAAAGTCCACGCCCTCCTCAGCATGAGCGCGTACAACGCGGAGAAAGTCCTCAGCGGTTATCTCAAGGAGGTCCTTTTCAAGGTATCCGATAGCGTCGTACATAGGAACTGTGCCTATCATGGCAGGGGACTTTTCAACGAGAGCCTTGCGGAAGGTGTTGGTCTTGCCATAGTTGGATAGGTCCATTATAGCCTCAGCTCCGAATTTCAGAGCCATATCCACCTTTTCCATCTCAACGTCATAGTTCTTTGCGTCACCTGAAATACCAAGGTTCACGTTTATTTTGGTACGCATTTTAGTGCCGATACCCTCAGGGGATATTGACTTGTGGTTGATATTGCAGGGAATGCAAACCTCGCCCTTTTCCACAAGTGCGCGTAGCTCCTCTACGTCTATATATTCCTTTTCAGCGACTATCTTCATTTCAGGAGTTATTATGCCCTTTTTAGCCGCTTCCATCTGTGTATGATAATTTCTCATTTTATTTCCTCCGGTTCTACCGGAGCCTGAAAGCTGAGAACGTGAGCATATCGCTTATTCAGCTTTCGGCTCCCAGCTTTTATTCAGTTTTCATTTCTGCTTTTTTGCCTGCGCCTGCAAAGAGTTTTTTTGCGATGACGCAGATAACTATAGTTGCTGCCATATCCGGCAGGGTGTTACCAACAGGTATATCCTTTGTCATAAGGAACCTGTAAAGGATAAAGCCTATTACCCATACGATACAGCTTATTATATCGAAGCTCTTATCCGAGCTGTCCTTTTTCAGTATGAAGTGATCTGCTATCTGAACTGCTATCATAGGCGCAAATACCGAGCCTATAAGATACAGGAAGTCTGTTATATCGTCCATATTGAAAAGGACAGCTCCCACAGTTCCAATAACAGCAGCCGCAACTGCGACCCATTTACCTTTTAGCTTTGAGAGTATGGATTCTCCGGAGATACCTGCGGAATATGCGTCAAGGAAAGTAGTTGTTACAGTTGAAAATACAACGATAAGAAGCCCGGCTATACCGAGACCTGCCTTTACCATTATCTGAGCGATATCTGACTCTGCTGTGAAAATAGCCGCACCCATGCCTATTGCATACATCCAGCAGCTTATTATGCCGTAAACTATTGCACTTACAGCAGTGGCAGCAAATGGCTTTTCGGCGTCCCTTGTGTAGTCACTTATTAGGGGTAGCCATGAAAGGGGCATTGCTGCTGAAAGCTCAACAGCTGCACCGAAGCTCATGCTATCCTCGGATATGGGAAGCTTGCTACCGTCAAAGAATATGACCTTGCAGAGTATAATTGTGAGTATGAAAAGAGCTGCCATAGCGACAGAGTTTATCTTGCCGAGGTTCTTAATGCCAATGAGTATCCAAAGTATGATAAGTCCGCCGATGACAAGGCACCATATCCATTTTCCTGCACCGAATATACCATTTGCGGCAAGTGCGCCGTCGTATATCATTATAGCAGTCCAGCCTACAAGCTGTAGAACATTGAGAAACGAAAAGAATATACCGCCTTTGTTGCCAAAGCTCATTTTTACGGTCTCCATAGCGCTTTTTCTTGTCCTGCCGCCGATAAGTCCTGCGAGGAAAAGCATTAAACAGCCGATGATATGACCTGTGA
>NZ_JAGCFH010000221.1 GCF_017650195.1 Ruminococcus sp.
AGTTTCTTGTGGGAAGAGCGGTATATAATAATCTGCTGGTGCTCGGTATTTATGACGAGGTGGATGCAGCTTTTAAAGAACTGGGGCTCGACCTTGCAGACCTAGAGGAAATTGAGGACGCAGCTCTTGGAAACGGTGGCCTTGGCAGACTTGCTGCCTGCTTCCTTGACAGTGCCTCAAGCCTTGGGCTTCCTCTTGATGGCTACGGTATACGTTATAAGTACGGACTGTTCAGACAGTCCATAGTTGACGGCTTTCAGCGTGAAGAGATAGATGACTGGACAAGATACGGCGACCCGTGGTCAGTGCGTTGCGAGGAGGATGCTGTTCTGATAGAGTACAGCGGTCAGACCGTAAGGGCTGTGCCATACGATATGCCTGTATTCGGATTCCGCACGGAGAATGTGGGGACTCTGAGACTATGGCAGGCTGAGCCTGTGAAGGAGTTCGACTTCGATACTTTCAACAAGCAGGACTACCTAGAAGCTTCTAAGGAAAAGATATACGCCGAGGACATATCGCGTGTGCTGTATCCCAATGACGATACCGACGAGGGAAAGAAACTCAGACTTAAACAGCAGTATTTTTTCAGCTGCGCTTCCCTTACTGATATAATAAGGAAGCACAAGGCGCGTTTTGGTACGCTTGATAATTTAGTGGATTATATCTCTGTTCAGCTTAATGATACTCACCCGGTTATATCTATCCCCGAGCTCATAAGGCAGCTTGTGGACAATGAAGGCTTTACCTTTGAAAAAGCCCTTGATATGGCGAAAAGGATATTCAACTACACCAATCATACCGTAATGCAGGAGGCTCTCGAAAAGTGGCGTACAGATCTTGTGGAGGAGCTGCTTCCGAGGATATACGCCATTATCATACAAATAAATGAGGCTCTTATCGCTGACATGTACAATGCTGGAGTTGAAAGGAAAAAGACAGACCGCATAAAGATAATAAAGGGTGACCTCATACACATGGCAGATATGGCCTGCTATGCTTCAAGCCATATCAACGGTGTTGCGGAGATACACACTCAAATACTCAAGGATACCGTTCTTTCGGACTGGTTTAGTCTTTGCCCGGAGCGCTTTCGCAACGAGACAAACGGCATAACTCAAAGGCGCTGGATAGCCCTTTGCAACAGAGAGCTGTCTGCTCTTATTACTAAGCTCCTCGGAAGTGATGACTGGATAAATAATCTTGATAAGCTGAAGGAGCTTGCAAAATATGCGGAAGATGAGAGCGTTCTCCGTAGCTTTATTGATATCAAACAGGAGAAAAAGCGTCAGCTTGCAGAGTTTATAAAGCTGCGTGACGACATGGATATATCTCCTGACTCTGTATTCGACATACAGATAAAGCGCCTTCATGAGTACAAGAGACAGCTCCTCAATGCCTTCTCTATACTCTGGATATACTATGGCATAAAGGATGGAAGCATACAGAACTTCCCATCGACAACATTCATTTTCGGAGCTAAATCAGCTCCCGGATACCGCCGTGCTAAGGCGATAATCAAGTATATCAACGAGGTGGGCAGGATAGTTTCCGAGGATTCGGATACCCGTGACCTTATAAAGGTAGTGTTCGTGCAGAACTATAATGTATCATACGCGGAAAAGCTGGTGGCATCTGCGGATATCTCTGAGCAGATATCCACAGCCGGCACGGAGGCAAGCGGTACAGGAAATATGAAGCTCATGCTCAATGGTGCGGTAACTCTCGGTACCTACGACGGCGCTAATATTGAAATAGTGCAGGAGGCAGGAGAGGAGAACAATTACATCTTCGGTGCCCGTGTTGAAGATTTGGAGAAGATAGTTCCCGAATATGACAGCAGGAGCATATTCTCAGGAGACAGCATGATACGTAAAGTGGTATCCTCTCTTATCGACGGTACCGTTTCAGACGGCGGCAGCGGTGATTTCCGCGAGCTGTATATGGCTCTACTTGACGGCGCTAGCTGGCATGCTCCCGACCATTACTATCTTCTCGGAGATATGAGAGACTATGCTGAGACAAAGCTGCGCTGCATTTACGACTACAGCAATGACAGACTTGACTTTGCACGGAAGCAGTGGCTGAATATGTGCAATGCCGGTAAGTTCAGCTCCGACAGGACCATTGCCGACTATGCCGCGAATATATGGGGAATATAGTCATTAGCCTTTAGCTTGTAGGAGAAGATATTTAAGCATTGTCTCAAATCTTTGATTTGGCAGGAAATGCTATATGCCAAGTTATCCTCCTGAGGGTGAACCATGTCTGCGTTATACTCTCTATAAGGGTGCTTGAATGATATGAAATTCAATGGAGATCAAAACCATTGAATAATGAAATATAATTTTGAATGCGGGGATTTACACAAATGTGAGCGCCTGTTCTTGTATTATACTTACAAGGACAGGCGCTTTTTAGTGACAAATGTAACTTCGGAAGTGACAGCTGACACCTTTTATTTGTACTGGTTTTATTGTATACTGATCACAGTAAAGGAGGGGAGAACATGAAAAAATCGGGAAGGATACTTTTTATAATATCTGCGGTGCTTACCGCAGTCGGTGCAGTTTCGATATTTTTTGCATGGACCTCAGCACTTTTGCTCGCTGTTGGACTGAGTATCGGATTCTGTACTTTGATATCACATTTTCTCAATAAAGGGAAAACGAATACTATGCCGTGGTGGCTGGTACTGCTGTTCATTTTGTCGTTTCTGCCTGTGATACTTTGCTTTTACTGGTCAATTTATGCAGGCATAAACGGTACGGGAAATGGTATGCTGTTCCCTGTGAGATACGGCTGGAAAGCATTCTCGGAAACGCTTTTCATATCTTTATTCCTGCTTACAGTATTTCCTGCTATCCCCATTGCGGTGATAGTTCAGGTGAAATTTATAAAACGTGTCATAAGCATAAAAAAACGTGATCGTGAGAGGAGCTGAGTTGAATGAATAAGGTGGAAAAGTTTCTTATAGGTTTGTTTGGCCTCGGGGTACTGATTTTTCTTGCTTACTGTATAACAGAGGGGATAACGGGTTTCGGACTTGTTCACGGCTTTGAAAGGGGATATTGGTCTGAGTTCGGCGTGATACTGGTGGTTTCCTGCCTCGGGCTTTTTGCAGTGCTTGTTTCCCATGCAATGAGGAACAGGAAGAACAAGGGAAAGAAGGCTATAACAAATACGGACAGGATATGGTTCAGACTGTCATTTGTACCATTTCTGCTGATAGTTCTTTATGGGGTATATTCAGCCATATTCGGTATAAGTTTTTTGTGGTCGGTATCTTATGGCATTTATGGTTTCCTGACAGCTGTTGTGTGCGGTGCAGCCATTCTTGTGATCATTCCTGTACTGCCGCTGTGTATCGTATGGCAGGTGATATTCATAGTTAGACGCAGAAAGGCTACAAAAGCAGTCATAAATGAGAGGAGCTGAGCTTATGAAAAAGTCGGAAAAGTTTGTAATGGCGGTATTTTCAGGCGGTATAGGATTATTTGTCATTAATTTCCTGTACAGGGCGTTATATTTGAAAACAGATCTGGATTATCGTTTCTTCATAGGCTATACAGCCGTGTTGGGCTGGATATTTATAGTTTCATTCCTTGGTATAATGACCATTCTTGTGTCCAACAGACTGAGAAAGCGCAGTAAAGAGGGAAAGGAGCCTATATCAAAGCTTTACAGTATAAGCTTTCTTGTATCCTTCCTGCCTTTGCTTATGTTGTTGATCAGTTCGGTAGGAGCTGCCGTAAACGGCTTTACGTTTATAGGCTCCACGAGCTACGGAGCAGATGCTTTCTGGAGCAATCTGATGATAATGGGAATATACGCCTGCGGTGTTATCATACCCATTTTACCTCTGTGTATCTTCTGGCAGCTGCTGTATATCATCAAGAGAAGAAAGTACAGAAAAACAGTCAGGAACTGATATATTAAGGTGAGGAGTGTGACATCATGAAACTATACATCATATATATATAATCATCATTGTTGTAATAACTGCGGTAATGGCAGTGCTGATAAAGCGTGAAAGCAAAAAGGAATACGTTTTAAGTAGCAGGAACGATGAAGAGCTCGCCAATGATGAAAAAAGAAAAAAAGGGCTGAAAAATGCAGTTATTATTTCTGGTGTGCTGTGCTTGCAGATAGGACTATTCTTTTTAATAACAAAGGTAGCTGATTATACGGTCAAGTATTTGGCGGAGGCGTTATTGTATTTGATTCTCGACAGCTGTTTTGGTTAAGAGCACAGTAGAAATTATGGCGGTATGCTGTCTTCACTTATAAGCATTTAGGAAAATGATCCCTGTGCGGCACAAGCGTGATACTGAGTTTTTCTTTCTCATATATAAAAGGCCGTAAAGGAGCTGATTGAGAAGCTCCTTTATGGCCTTTTTGCTGTTATAATCCTCTTTCTTTAAGGTCACTTACAAGTTGTACATAGAATTCCCTTACGTCAAAGCCCTCTATGTTCTCACGGTTGAGGTCTATAACGTCGGCATGGGTCACGCCTCTTTTGCCAGGAGGCTCGATAAAGCGGAAGTTATCTCCCCATTTCATTGCATCTACTGATACCAGGCCATCGTTGGGGCCATCAAAGTACTTCACGAAGCTGTAGGAAAGGTTAAGGGGAAAACGTCCTCCCATAGCCGAGACCGACCTTGAGCCCACACTCTGGTATAACACTCCCGGTACGTCCTTGCATAGGCCGTTGAGCTTTTCGCATGCTGAGGCAGTAAGGTCGGACACAGCAGCTATAAAGTCAGGAGAGGTATCGCCAAGTTTTTTCAGTGTGGAGTTGTACTTTCTAGCAAGTCCCTCCTTAAAGCTATCCGATGTCTTTGACATAAGATATTCAGCAAACTGACAGCCACGGTGGGGAGTATTTATCGTGGTAAGGCTCGCAACTTTGTCGGCGACTCCAAGTAAGCTTATAGCATACCTTGAATCAAGTCCGCCCTTTGAGTGGGCTATGATGTTGACCTTGCCGCAGTTTTCCTTTTTGACTATCTCGTCTATTTTTACTTTCAGCTCGGCTGCGCAGTCCGCTACCGATGCTGCTGACTGCTGGGAGCCGTAATATATCTTTGCGCCGTTGTTTTCAAGAGCCTTCGGTATCCTGCCCCAATAGCTGAAAGCCTTCATATCCCTGAAGAATACGCCGTGTACCATAAGAATGGGATACTTTGTGGCGCATATCCTTTCATCAGCACGAGAGCGGTCAAGGACAAGTCTGCTGCATTCTGTCCTGTATTCGCTGTCAGTAAGCTTTATCATGCGCAGGAGCAGCATGATGTTCACCACAGGCATGAAGGCGAAAACCACGCCGAGTACACGCCATTTGACACCGATCTGAACGGAGCTTGTATATATCCTCACCGCTGATACCATGAACATAAGTGCAAGCAGTACAAAGGCTATGACACTGTTGAGTGTAACTGTGAGCCAGCCCTTGCCAGTGATAGCTAGAAAGATATTCACGGCGATGTCTGCTGTGACCGTTATGAGGAATATCTTCATAAGGAAGCTGCCTCTATGCATACGTCCCAGTCTGCCGCCCTCCTTTGAACTGCATGGGATAAAGCATAGTACTGTCACGAAGATGATGCCAGCAATTATTGTGAGTACTTTCGCTACACCGCTGGTGTGCAGATCGGCTATGACATATATATTGGTCGCTATAAACGCGAGTGCTGTTTTTATGATAAGAGAGATTGCTTCCATTTGTTCTCCTTTCGTATCTGAGGCTCATTAGAGCTGTTAGCACAATACCGTATTTTACTAAAATTATACAATGTCGGAAATGCTTTGTCAATATAAGCAGAGACATAAAGTTAAAAGATAAAAATATGTAAAGCTGGCTTGACAAAAAATGTAAAGCGTGCTATACTATAATCACAGTAGAAGTAAAGCAAACTTTACATCAAGGAGGGGAATATTATGTTGGGGATAATAAATGATTTTTTTGATGCATCATTGCAGTGGGGGTGCAGTCAGTGCTGTATTTGCCATTGTTGTGGCTTATAGTGATAAGGAGATGAATCATGAAAAATAGAATTCAGGAGATGCGGAAAGCCCGGAAGGTCACGCAGCAGGAGCTCGCAGACGCTTTATCGGTCACGCGGCAGACTATAATATCACTTGAAAACGGAAAATATAATGCGTCCCTCACGCTTGCCCACAAGGCGGCGCAGTTCTTCGGGGTTACTATCGAGGAGCTGTTCATATTCGAGGGCGAGGAGAATTTATAAGGAGAATTATTATGGAAGCATATAAGAAGTCATTAAAGAAGAAAGCAATTTTATGGATGCTGGTACTGATTGTATCTGTAGCAGGGATAGGATTGTTTTTTGTGCTGGGCAGAGTATTATTCGGCATGGACGTTGAACTCAGACGCTCTTTCGGTGGTATGTTCAGTTATCTGCTTATTATTTCATTTATATATAATGTAAATATTAATGCGGCGCTCACCAATGAAAAGAAGCTCAAGGAACAGTATATACGCAGCACTGATGAGAGGAACATCAATATTGAAGCTAAATCAGCTCGTGTGACATTGAACATTGTAATGGTGAGTCTTTTTGTAGCGTTTCTGTTATTGACGCTGTTCTTA
Organism: Ruminococcus sp.; assembly: GCF_017650195.1. Lineage (GTDB taxonomy): Bacteria > Bacillota > Clostridia > Oscillospirales > Ruminococcaceae > Ruminococcus. Next base: position 6,617 of record NZ_JAGCFH010000221.1, read on the forward strand.
GGCAAGAACGCCGGTACTGTCCCCGGAATAGCCTTTTATGGGATATGGCTCATTAAAATTGTTGTGAAAAGTTATTACAACAAGAAGATGTGAAACGGAGGAGAATAATTATGGAAGGATTAAGAAGTAAACTTAAAACAAATATAATGCTGTGTAGGTTATTGATAGTTGTATTGATAATCATATTTATTGTTCTGAAGATACTGGAGTACAGGAAAGTTCTTCACGGTGATACGAATATTGGCTTCTTTTCCACAGGTATAATAGTATTGGTCATGAATATACTGCGTATGAAAAAAGCACTCAGGGACGAGAAAAGCCTTAAGGAATTGTATATCCGGAACACTGATGAGCGTGTGATTTCCATACAGCTCAGGGCGGCTAATTCTACATCGCTGTTAACGATATTTCTGCTCTGTATAGGAATGATGGTATCCTCATACATCAACGATACCGTTGCCTATACGCTTGCCGTTGCTTTAGGAATTTATATTCTTATTTATCTTAGTTCGCTTGTTTATTTTAATAAGAAGATGTAAAGCAAAACTCCCCGATACCTGTTCGTATCGGGGAGTAATTATATATTCGTTTAGCTTCTCTGCTAAAAATTACTTTTCAGCGAGCTTTGTGAGGTAAGCATAACGATCTGTTGCAGTCTGCTCAGCCTTCGCAAACAGATCCTTAGCACGCTCTGGGAATGAACGTGTGAGTGCGCTGTAACGAGCCTCGTTCATGATGAAGTCCTGATAAGACTCTGTAGGAGCCTTGGAGTCGAGCTGGAATGGGTTCTTGCCCTCAGCAGCCAGACGAGGATCATAACGGAAGTTGTTCCAGTAGCCGCACTTAACAGCCTTTTCCATCTCAGCCTGACAGTTGGTCATACCGCCCTTGATGGAGTGCATCTCACAAGGTGCATAGCCGATGATGAGTGACGGACCCGGATAAGACTCAGCTTCCTTGATTGCCTTGAGGGTCTGGTTCATGTCAGCACCCATAGCGATCTGTGCAACGTAGATGTAGCCATAGCTCATAGCGATATCAGCAAGACGCTTCTTTGCGATTGCCTTACCTGCTGCTGCGAACTGTGCTACCTGACCGATGTTGGATGACTTGGAAGCCTGTCCGCCTGTGTTGGAGTAAACCTCGGTATCGAATACCATGATGTTTACATCTTCACCTGTAGCGAGAACGTGGTCAAGACCGCCGAAGCCGATATCATAAGCCCAGCCGTCACCACCGAAGATCCATACGGACTTCTTGGAGAGGTAGTTCTTGTTTGCAACAATATCTGAGCAAAGATCGCACTTGTCAGCACACTTCTCGAGCGCAGCAACGAGAGCAGCAGTTGCTGCGGTATTCTTTGCACCGTCGTTAACTGTTGCGAGGTATTCATCAGCAGCTGCCTTTACTTCTGCAGATGCCTTGTCGCTTGCAGCAATTTCCTTGACTTCCTCAATGAGTCTTTCACGGATTGCCTTCTGACCGAGATACATACCAAGACCGTGCTCAGCGTTGTCCTCGAACAGTGAGTTTGCCCATGCAGGACCGTGGCCGTTTGCATCAACAGTGTAAGGTGAAGTTGCAGCAGGGCCGCCCCAGATTGAAGAACATCCTGTTGCGTTGGAAATATACATTCTTGAACCGAAGAGCTGAGTGATGAGTCTTGCATATGAAGTCTCAGCACAGCCTGCACATGAACCTGAGAATTCAAGCAGAGGCTTCTTGAACTGGCTGGAAATAACATTAGCGTCAGTTGCAACATCTGTCTTCTCTGAAACCTTTGCAACACAGTAATCAAATACTGCCTGCTGTGACTCCTGAGATTCTCTTGAAACCATCTTGAGAGAGTTAGTCGGGCAGACACCGATACATACGCCGCAGCCCATGCAGTCCATAGCGGAAACAGCAAGAGTGTACTTGTAGTCGCTCTTTACGATAGGCTTCGGAGCAATTTTGATGTTCTCCGGAGCAGCAGCAGCTTCAGCGTCTGTCAGAGCGAAAGGACGGATAGTTGCGTGCGGGCAAACAAATGCACACTTGTTACACTTTGCGCAGGTATCCTGATTCCACTCAGGAACCATAACTGCAACTCCGCGCTTCTCGTATGCAGCAGCACCCTGCTCGAATGTACCGTCAACGTGATCTGTGAATGCAGAAACAGGAAGTGTATCGCCGAGCATCTTGCCAACAGGATTCATGATGCCGTTAACCATCTTAACGAGCTTCTCTGCACCCTCGAGCTTTGCAGGTGTAGAATTATCAACAGCATTTGCCCACTCAGCAGGAACATCAACCTTGACATAAGCATTTGCGCCTGCGTCGATAGCCTTCTCGTTCATCTGAACGATCTCGATGCCCTTCTTCATGAACTTCTGAGCCTTCTCCTTCATGTAGCCGATAGCTTCAGCCTCAGGCAGAACCTTTGAAAGTGAGAAGAATGCAGACTGGAGAATGGTGTTTGTACGCTTGCCAAGACCTATCTCCTGTGCAAGGTCTATTGCGTTAACCAGATAGAGCTGGATATTGTTCTTTGCGATATACTGCTTTGTGTCAGCTGTGAGGTGCTGCTCGAGCTCCTCGGGCTTCCACTGGCAGTTGATAAGGAATACACCGCCGGGCTTTACGTCATTTACCATCTTGTAGCCCTTGAGGATGTATGACGGGTTATGACAGGCAACAAAGTCAGCCTTGTTTATGTAGTAAGGGCTCTTGATAGGCTTATCACCAAAACGCAGATGTGAGATAGTGATACCGCCTGTCTTCTTGGAGTCATACTGGAAGTATGCCTGAACGTACTTGTCAGTGTGGTCACCGATGATCTTGATGGAGTCCTTGTTTGCACCAACAGTACCGTCGCC
>NZ_JAGCFH010000222.1 GCF_017650195.1 Ruminococcus sp.
TAAGAAATAAAACAAGAAATATCATATATAATGCTTCGGAGTATAAATCTGCGGGATATTCAGGAGAAAACGGCAAATATACTCCAAATTATGGATCTGCGGGATATTCAGGAGAAAACGGCAAATATACTCCAAATTATGGATCTGCGGGATATTCAGGAGGAAACAGCAAATATACTCCAAATTATGGATCTGCGGGATATTCAGGAGAAAACAGCAAATATACTCCAAAAATGACCAAAACAAGTGCTGTTGTTCTTTCCCTTGTCATCATTGCTACAATGATCGGTGGAATAATGTTTTTTAAGTATGATACCAATCTGAAAAAGAAGTGTACTTATAAAACGACTGCCATAGTATCGCGTATCATTGAGAATTCGGATCCCGACGGTGATACCTATGCTCCTGTGTATTCCTATGAATACAACGGCAAAGAGTACACTGCCCAGAGCCGGGTATATTCATCGAGACTGAAGGTACGTAAGGGCGATAAGGTGGAATTCTATCTGGATCCGAACGATCCTCAAACCTATTACTGTCCCAAGGAGACTTCGGGCAAATCATTTGGGGTAATACTGTTTATATTCAGTGGTATCTGCATTGCTGCGATGGTAGTGTATATCAAGGATATTATAAGCAAAAAAGGATCCGGCTCGGATTATTATTGACGGCATACCCTTTTGCTTTAGTTACTGTACAGCCTTTATTTTGAAAGGAAAATACCATGGTTCTAAGTCTAATAATGTTATCCATTGTTATGGTATTTTTGATTATTTTATTTATATTTCTTATATTTGAAATGATCAAAGAGAAAAAAAGAAAGCAGCGCTGTACTGCCATGGTTACAGCAGAAGTAGTCGGTTTTACCAGTGTCAGTTTTTATGACAGTGAGAACCAGACATATTATACTAAAGAGGCACCTCTTTATGAGTATTCCTGCAATGGTGAATTATGCAGACTTGCAGGTAGCACCGACAGTAGGTGGGTCAGGAAGATGAAAATTGGTTCGCAGGTTGAAGTTTTTGTGGATCCTGATAATCCGAAATCATTTTTTTGTCCTGAGGAAATACGTTTTGTTAGGAGACGTAATATAAAGATCGCATGTTGGATCATTGGATTTATGCTACTGGTAACCCTGGCAATTGCTATCCCTGTGTGGTATGCTCAACATGCATTAAACGAATTCGGTTCGTATTACCAAGGATAAACCTTAGAAAATTGAAGTTTTTTCGAAGCTGTAGATTAAAAATACTTGTAAATCACAAATTGGGAAATGTATGATGAGCGGCAGTGGCAGTCATCGCCGATAATTTGAAGCGCCGCAGTGATAAAAGCAGCAGAATAAGGAGATGAGGAAATGAAAATAGTGTTTATCTTGTTTCCATCTATTTTTATATTGGCCGGCGCTTGGGGAATAATAAACAGGAAAAAGTGTACAGAGAATGTTGAAGCCGAGGTCATCGGTATTAATTCTAGCTGTGACAGTGACGGAAGTGTATCGCGTTATCCTGTTTTCGGGTATAGTTTCGGAGAAAATGATTACAGGTGCGAGAGCAGTTTGTCTTCTTCATTTTGCCGGTTACATGTGGGCGAGCGGGGAGAGCTTTATATTGACCCAGAGGATCCTGAGGATTTTTATTGTCTCAAGGAAACGATACATAAAGTTCTTATTAACTTGGTATTTGCGGAATGGGGGTATTTTTACTGTCCAAGTTTATAAAAGTTTTTATCTGATTTTTGTTCAGTTTTTGTGTATAGCAGTAAATTTTCAGAGTCTGTTTTTGAAAACATCAATAAGTATATAGAACACGGTCTGCTCATGTGCATATAAACAACAGTTGACTGCGTTGATATAGATGACAAATCCATTTATAATATTTAAGATACGGAGGAATCTAAAAATGGGAAAATGTATGATAATCGGCTGCGGCGGCGTTGCGTCCGTAGCTATCCACAAGTGCTGTCAGAACAGCGAGGTATTTGAGAGTATAATGATAGCGAGCCGTACCAAGTCAAAGTGCGACGCGCTGAAGGAAAAGCTCCAGCCTACAACCAAGACTGTCATCGAGACAGCAAAGGTGAACGCTGACAATGTTGACGAGCTCGTTGCTCTTATCAACAGTTACAAGCCGGACGTAGTCCTGAATCTTGCTCTTCCTTATCAGGATCTTACCATAATGGATGCCTGCCTCGCAACAAAGACTCACTACGTTGATACTGCCAACTATGAGCCTCTTGATACAGCTAAATTTGAGTATAAGTGGCAGTGGGCTTATCGTGAGAGATTCGAGAAGGCTGGCATCACAGCTCTTCTCGGAAGCGGCTTTGATCCCGGCGTTACTGGAGTATTCTCAGCTTATGCCATGAAGCATGAGTTCGACGAGATAAACTATATAGATATCCTCGACTGCAACGGCGGCGACCACGGCTACCCGTTCGCTACAAACTTCAACCCGGAGATAAATATCCGTGAGGTATCTGCAAAGGGCAGCTACATCGAGGACGGCAAGTGGGTAGAGACAGAGCCTATGGAGATAAAGAGAGTCTATAACTTCAAGGGCGTTGGCGAAAAGGATATGTACCTCCTTCACCACGAGGAGCTGGAGTCCCTTGCGCTCAATATCAAGGGAATCAAGCGTATACGCTTCTTCATGACCTTCGGTCAGAGTTACCTCACACACCTCAAGTGTCTTGAGAATGTGGGCATGACCTCTATCGAGCCGATCATGTATGAGGGTAAGGAGATAGTTCCTCTCCAGTTCCTTAAGGCTGTGCTTCCCGATCCTGCTTCACTGGGCCCGAGAACTGTGGGCAAGACCAATATCGGCTGTATCTTCCGCGGAAAGAAGGACGGCAAGGACAAGAACTACTACCTTTACAATATATGCGATCATCAGGAGTGCTACAGGGAGGTGGGCTCACAGGCTATATCCTATACCACAGGCGTTCCCGCTATGATAGGCGCTATGATGATAATGACAGGCACATGGAAGAAGGCAGGAGTATACAACATAGAGGAGTTCGACCCGGATCCGTTCATGGAGGCTCTTAACAAGTGGGGACTCCCATGGGAGGAGGATTTTGATCCTACGCTTGTTGACTGATCCTAAGCTAAGAAAAAAGGCGGTATACACGCTCTTTGCAGTGTATGTCCTGCTTGCTCTCAATATACTGTTTTTCATAAGGAGCAGCCTGTGGAGCTATTACACCTACGGAGAATACTTCCGTGAAAACACGAATTTCGTGCCCTTCCGTACTGTAGCGGAGTTTATGAGCTATATGCGAGACAGGAACAGCTATTACCATGATATGTCCTTTGACAATCTGGTGGGAAATATCCTTATATTCCTGCCGTCAGGAGTTTTTCTGCCTGCCCTGTGGAAAAAGCAGCGGAGATTCAGGGCGTTTGCGCTTACTACAGCGGCTTTGATAATCGGCGTTGAGGCTGTACAGTTCCTTACCATGTGCGGAAGCTGCGATATTGACGACTTTATACTAAACTTTTTCGGAGCTGTCATAGGATATACACTTTCAAGGCTTAAAATTATAAGGAAGCTGATGTTCATCAGCAAAGAATAGGAAACCGGAGGAATTAAAAATGAATTTTATAAATGGCTTAAAGAGAGGCTCAGCCATTGCTGTTGCAGCTGCAATGCTGCTGCTCACAGGCTGTGGAAAGTCACTGGACAATCTTCCCGACCAGAATGAGGCAAATGTACAATCAGGCAATACCATAGTACTTACCCTTCATCCAGATCAGGCACCCATTACCTGTGAGAACTTCGCGAAGCTTGTAAAACAGGGCTTTTATGACGGACTTACCTTTCATCGTGTCGTTGACGGCTTCATGGCGCAGGGCGGCGACCCTAAGGGCGACGGTACAGGCGGTAACGAGGTAGATAATATCAAGGGAGAATTCAAAGCAAACGGCGTGAACAACGAGCTCTCGCATCAGCGCGGAGTAGTGTCTATGGCTCGTGCTACGGATTATGACAGCGCTTCATGTCAGTTCTTTATATGCTACAACGGACAGTACGCTGATACTCTCGACGGTAACTACGCTGCATTTGCAAATGTTACCGAGGGTATGGAGGTAGTGGACGACTTTACAAAGGTTGACCGTGACTTAAACAGCATTGGCGAGATCGCTATACCGAAAACGCCTATCGTTATGGAGAAGGTGGAGATGATAGACCCTGATGAGAGCGGTTCTCCGAGGGTAAAGATCACCATGAATAACTTCATAACCGAGAACAAGTAATATGTTTGATACTTCAAAGCTGCCGACTCCATGCTATATAGTAGACGAGTCGGCGCTTGTTCACAATCTGGAGATACTGCGCGGAGTTTCCGAAAGGACTGGGGCGAAGATACTCCTTGCACAGAAGGCTTTCTCATGTTATCATCTCTATCCGCTCATTGGTGAGTATCTTGCAGGCACGGCCAGCAGCGGACTTTTTGAGGCAAAGCTGGGACATGATGAAATGGGAAAGGAAAATCACGTTTTCTCCGCGGCTTACCGCGAAAGCGAGATAGACGAGATAATATCATACTGCGGACATATCATATTTAACTCCTTCACTCAGCTGGATAAGTATCGTGATCGAGTTCTTGCGGCTGGAAAAAAAATAGGTCTTCGCATAAATCCCGAGTGCTCCACACAGGAGGGACATGAGATATATGACCCATGCTCGCCAAAATCAAGGCTTGGTATCACACGCAGGAGTTTTATGGCAGACGATATTGCAGGAGTAACGGGACTTCATTTTCACACTCTCTGCGAACAGAACTCCGATGCCCTTGAAACGACCCTTGACGCGGTGGAGGAGATGTTCGGGGATATACTGCCGAAGATGAAATGGATAAACTTCGGAGGCGGACATCATATTACCCGTGAGGATTACGATATACCGCGGTTGGAAAGATGTATACGCCGGATGCATGAAAAGTATGGGTTGGAGGTCTTTCTTGAACCCGGCGAAGCCATAGCACTCAATGCGGGATGGCTTGTTACGGAGGTGCTCGACCTTACGGAGAACGATATGCCCATAGCTATACTCGATACCTCGGCAGCATGTCATATGCCCGATGTACTGGAAATGCCATACCGTCCGCCTCTTATGGGCTCGGGTGAAAAGGGCGAGAAGAAATACAGCTATCGTCTTGGCTCTCAAACATGTCTTGCAGGCGACGTTATAGGAGAGTACTCCTTTGATGAGCCGCTTCACATCGGTGACATGCTCGTATTCGGAGATATGGCTATATACTCAATGGTCAAAAACAATACCTTCAACGGTATGCCGCTGCCTGCCATACTTTTGCTGAAAAAGGACGGCAACTTTGAAACTCTTCGTAGCTTTGGTTATGAAGACTTTAAGGAGAGACTATAATGACCAATATATACTTTGTACGCCACGCGCAGCCTGACCACAGTTATGCTGACGCGGCGCTCCGTCCTCTGACTGAGGAGGGTATGAGGGATACGATCAGGGTAGTTGAAGCCATGAAGGACATACATCTTGATTACGCTATATCAAGTCCATATAAGCGCAGCTATGATACTATAAAGCAGACTGCGATCGTATCAGCGGCAAAAACAGCAATAATCCCGAGATGTTTCAAAAACGCTGGGCTGATCTCAGTTTCTGTGAGCCCGGAGGCGAGTGTCTGAATTCGGTAATGGAAAGGAATAGTGCTGCCGTAAATGATATCCTTACTACACACAGGGATGAAAATATCATGGTGGGAACTCACGGAACGGCTCTCAGCACAATACTCCACTATTATAACAAAAGCTTCGGAGTTGATGATTTCCTTCGTATCATAGACTTCATGCCTTATGTCATAAGGCTTGGCTTTGTGGGGGTTGACTGCGTTGAAAAAGAGGAGATACTCATAGTAGAAAAAGAATTCAAGGGTGAAAATAACCATTGAAAAAGGAGAGCTATGCCGATTCCATTAGCGGAAAATGGAAAACAAACAGAACAGAGAAAAAGCCGGTACTTTTATGTATCGGCTTTTATTATAATTAAAGAATTCCGTATATGCAGCAATAAAAAGCATACTTATTTCACATTTGGTCGATTATCATTTAAGTTGTTTAAATAATCTTTCAAATAGACGCTTGCCGCTTTATCATTTTTTGTTATTTCATTTAAATATTTATATATATCCTCGTTATCTTCATTATAACTTTGTAAAGAAATATAAGTATCATATTTTTTTACTTTACAGAATTTAGTGCTACACAATGAATATATTGTAACGTTTTCTGTATCGCATAGAAGTATGATATTTTCATCAGGATTATAATAATTTATTCTACATGAAAAGTGTTTTTTTTCGTCCCATAAAAAAGTTTTTCCATGCAAATCGTTATACGTATGAATGATAAATTCATCCCCTAACTCGGTTGTGACTCTGCGAGTATTTCCTTTTTCTGTTTTTTCACGCTGATAACTGATCCAGCAACCTGTTCCTAAAAATAATATTAATATTAAAAGGAATATAGCTTTACCTTTCATCTTCTTTTTCCTTCCCAATATTAAAGATTGAAGATATCCAAGCCAATCAGATACATTTTATGCTGTCCTATTTAGTTGAGATTTTTGAAAGTGGATAGTTAATTAGTTTGCTGAGCTTACATTATTTAAACTATATCGCTGCAGGCGATACCACAACTTTCAATTAAATCATGATTTGGCGTAGTAAAACTGTGATTTATAGGAATATGTATTTGAGTACGAAAAGTAACGCGAGTATGTACATTATCGGGTTTATCTCCTTGCGCTTTCCACACACAAGATTAATTACCACATAAGATATAACGCCTATGGATATACCTTCAGATATACTGTAGAAAAGCGGCATTGCTATTACGCAGAGATATGCTGGGATAGCTGATGTATAGCTATTTTCGTCAACTCTTATCTCCGAAACCGTGCAGAACATAAGGAAGCCTACAAGTATGAGTGCGGGAGCTGTTGCAAATGCCGGTATAGCAATGAATATAGGTGCAAGGAACATTGAGAGCAGAAAAAGTACTGCCGTTGTAAGAGCTGTGAGACCTGTTCTGCCGCCTGCTGCTGCACCTGCCGAGGACTCAACAAAAGTTGTCGTTGTTGAAGTACCCAGTACAGCGCCTGCCGTAGTTGCAACAGCGTCAGCCATGAGAGCCGGACGTATAGCCGGAAGCTTTCCCTCCTTGTCGAGAAGTCCTGCTTTTGTGCTTACACCGATAAGCGTACCGAGAGTGTCGAACAAATCGACGAATAGGAAGGAGAATATTACAACGATGAAGTTGAATATGCCTACAGCGTCAAAATCTACCTTGAAGCACTGTCCGAAGGTATCGCCCAGCTTTGAAAAGTCCGTCATGCTGAATGAGGGGATAAGCGAGTAAGCTTCTGCGGCAGCGTCTGGTACATACAGTCCCGTGAGTTCACAGAGTATGCCGAGCAGCCATGTAACTATAATGCCTATCAGTATCGCGCCCCTTACTCTCTTTATGTAGAGCACTGACATGAGGAGTAACCCTATAACGGCAAGTAGTGCGCATATCCCAGTTGTATGGAAATTGTCGCGGAAGCTGACCAGCTGTACAAGAGTGGCAGAATCCACAGCAAGTCCTGCGTTTTGAAGCCCTATAAAGGCAATGAACAGACCTATTCCCACTGATACAGCCCTTTTGAGTGAAAGGGGTATGGCGTCGAATATCGCTTCTCTGACCTTGGTAAGGGAGAGTACTATAAATATTATACCTTCGATGAATACTGCAAGGAGGGCAACCTGCCACGGATAGCCGAGGTTTCCGCATACTGTGTAAGCCATATAGGCATTAAGTCCCATACCTGCCGAAAGAGCAAATGGGAGATTTGCCATGAAAGCCATACACATAGTGCCTATAAAGGAGGCAAGACAGGTCGCAAGGAGAACAGCTGTGCTGTCCATGCCAGTTGCTGAGAGTATACTTGGGTTTACGGCGAGGATATAAGCCATTGTCATAAATGTAGTTATACCGGCAGCTATTTCTGTCTTTACATTTGTGTCGCGTTCCTTAAGTTTGAATATCTTTTCAAGCATATAAGCCACCTCATTCTGCAAATTCTGCTATGTACGGGAGATTACGGTAAAACTCGCCGTAGTCGAGACCATAGCCGATAACAAAGTAATCAGGGATAGTAAAAAGTGAGTAGTCCGCTTTAAGTTCTACAACCCGACGGTCGGGCTTGTCGAGAAGGGTTATGACTCTCAGTGAGAGGGGATTGCGGACCTTCAGCAGCTTGATTATTTCATTTAAGGTACGTCCGGTATCTATTATATCCTCGATGATTATGACATGGTAATTGCTGATATCGTGCTTAAGATCCATTGTTATCTCAACGTGTCCTGAGGACTGTGTGCCCTCGAAGTAGCTCTTTGCAGCCATGAAGGCTATCTCGCAAGGAACTGTCACCTCACGACAGAGGTCAGCCATGAATATAAAGGCTCCCTTGAGTATACTGACAAGTAACACTGGAGAGCCGTCGTAGACAGAATTTATCATAGCTCCGGCTTTTTTTATTTCTTCCTTTATCTCTTCCTCCGTAATGATAATGCGTTTGATCTTGCTTTTCCAGTCTTCGGTGCTGTCAAATTTCATATAACTCCTCCTATGCTGTGATTTTGCGCTGGCAAAAAATATAATCATACAATTATTATATCATGCTGGTACTGATTGTCAATACATTTCACATAGAGGAGTTTGACTGAAAGCCAATTGCGTTTCCTGATTTTAACCAGGTCCGTTTGCTTAAAAATCCGGCTTAAAATGGAAATATAGCCAAAGAGCAGACAAGGTCATTGTGCATACTGCCAAATCGTTTGACCGTTTTCAGACAATTATTTACAACTCTGACTATCCGTGTTATAATTATGGTGTATAGGTGCATATTCTGATGATCCTTTCGCTGTGGGTATCAGGAAAGCACCGGCTAGTGAGACCGGCTGTGCTTTAGGCAGCGCAGTCAGGAAATGAAAAGGAGAAAAAGACATGGTTAGTAAAACAAGAAAGCTTGCTTTGCAGCTTTTTGCCTTTGCAGCCGCCTTTTTCGTACTGCTTGCGTATATATCGGCTATAGTACCGGTAAAGGCAAACGCGGCAGGTACGGATCTGTATGTGGGCTACTCCGGCAGAAGCAACAACTTTTCAACAGTGCAGGCGGCTGTTGACAAGGCGGCAAGTCTCAATCCGTCATCGGAATCCACACGAGTAACGATACATATTGCTCCCGGTACATACCGTCAGCAGGTCATCGTTCAGACCCCCTTCATAACCTTTATCAATGACGAGCCTGACAAGGGTGACGCAGTGCTTACATGGTATTACGGAATAGGCTATAAGTACTATAGCGCAAACTCCAAGGGGTATTACGATTCCAGTCTTGCAGCTTCAAAGAGCAGTAAAAACGTAGCTAATTACCGCTGGGGCGCTACTGTGCAGCTATGGCCAAAGGCTACGAACTTCAAGGCTGAGAATATAGTTTTCGAGAATTCCTTCAATAGGTATATCACCCAGGAGGAGATCAATGACGGTGTCGAGCTCACAGGCGACACCTCCGTCACAAAGATAACTCAGGTGAGAAACAGCTGGACAGACGTAAAGGCAAAGGCTGCCACAGAGCGTGCAGCTGCGCTTTCCGTGGATACGGGCTACGCCGAGTTCCTGAACTGTAAGTTTTTGTCAAGTCAGGATACCCTTTATACTGGCGGTTCTCCCCAGTATTACAAGAACTGCCTCATTGAAGGACAGACTGACTATATCTTCGGCGGAAGTAATGCTGTATTTGACAGCTGTGAGCTCCGCTGGAAGGGCTACAGCAGCGGTTCTGTAGGCGGCTACATTACAGCTGCAAGAGAACAGGGAAGCCCCTATACAGGTTATCTCTTCAAGGACTGCAAGGTAACAGCGAATCCCGACCTTACTGTAAGTGCGGGATATCTCGGCAGACCATGGGGACAAACAGCAAAGGTGCTCTTCGTGAATACCGCTCTCCAGAACAGCAATATGATAACTGCAGCAGGCTGGACGTCAATGAGCGGCGTTGAGCCGGAAAGTGTCGACGGATTCAAGGAGAATGGCACAAAACTCTCAAACGGTCAGCGTGTTGACCTTTCACAGCGTAGGGGACATACAGTCTCCGACAGCGACGCTGCGAATATTAGTATACAGAGCTATATGAACAATTGGACGCCTTCATATATCAACGGCGTGAGCAGCAGCTCAGGTAGCGGAGACAGCAGCCAGGGTTCCTCAAATATCGAAGGTGCTATAAAGACCTGTGGAGGATGGTTCGAGGAAGCATTCGTTGAGTGGGACAGCTCAAAGCTTGGCAATAATGTAAAGGTAAGCTATGCTCTGGCAGGTACATCAGATTATACGGCTGTTGACTCCGAGCTTATTCGCGGTTCAAGAGTCGATATCCCAGGACTTAAAGGAAATACTAGCTATACCGTGAATATCCAGGGCTCAAACGGTTCTACCGCATGTACCGTAAAGACTATGGCTTTCGACAGGAGCGGCTATGCTCACTGGAACAATAACAGCGGAGTAGGCGCCTATAACAACGACGGTACTCTCAAATCGGGAGTTACAGTGATATACGTTACCAATTCAAATAAGGACACTATAACCTATAACGGTCAGACGGGTCTTTATAATATCTTCTACAACGGCAAGCCCAAGAATGTGGACTTCCGTCTTATAGGCAGCATTGACGTTCCTTATGGAGCAAAGGCGAACGACGGTCAGCAGAATGACGGCTCCAATATGCTCTATCTCCAGAATGGCGAGAACGTAACTATCGAAGGTATCGGTTATGATACCTCACTCAACCAGTGGGGCTTCGAGATGAAGCGTTCGGCAAGCTGCGAGGTACGCAATCTCTGGCTGGGCAAGTATCCCGATGACGGAGTATCAATGTCGGGTTCATCAGACCACAAGTCTACGAATATGTGGATACACAATAATACTATCGAGAAAGGTTATAATGCTTTTGCCGGTAACGGTATAGTTGACGATGACAAGTCGGACGGCGACGGCTCTCTCGATATTAAGTGGTCTGAGTATGTAACAGTATCTTACAATGTTTTCAAGGACGCTCACAAGACCTCTCTTGTAGGCGGTTCAACAAGTCATCAGCAGGACTGGATAACCTACCACCACAACTGGTTCAATAATACCGAGTCCCGTAATCCCCGTGCAAGAAATGCGCACGTTCACAGCTATAACAACTACTTTTATAACAACAAGCAGTACGGTATCGGAGCTTCCTATAATTCAAAGGTATTCTCCGAAGCCAACTACTATGAGAACACAAATCTGCCCCTTGACGCTGTGAATATGGGCAACGACCAGTACTCCGGCACTATCAAGTCCTACGGTGACAAGTTCGTGAGCTGCAATATGGGCAGTTCTCTTGCCTATCAGACAGTGAACTCGCGCAATGACAAGGCATACATAAACAATCTTCAGGGTGGCGGCGACGGCTACGACAACTTCGATACAGATTCCTCGAAGATATACAGCAGCTACAGCGTGACCTCTGCGGATACGGCCAAGTCAGATGTTGCTGCTTACGCTGGAAGAATGCAGAACAAGTCTTACAATACAGGAACAGTTTCCGAGGGCAGTGATGTTCCTCCGATATATGATGAGTATATCAGAAGTCCGCTTATCACAAGGCTTGGTGTTCTTGACGCGAGCTACGGCTCACAGTGGTCCATTGCAGAGAGCTTTGCAATAGGTGACAAGGCTTTCAGCGACCGCGAGCACGTTATCGCCTCTGTTACCTCCGATATACTCGGCGGCGAGCATATACTCACAGCCTGCAACTCAAAGAATACGGATTCCGACCTTGCAGTGCTCACAGCAGCCAAGGATATCACGGTATATGTGGCTCTTGACGAGAGAGTTACAACTCCTCCCTCATGGCTCGGCAAATTTACAAGGCTGAGGGAGATAGTGGAGATAAACGACAGCGAGGAGATAAGACCCTTTGACGTTTACGCTATAGAAGTAAACGCAGGTGATTCTCTTACTCTTGGTACAAACGGCATGAGTGGAGCCTGCATGAACTATACGGTATTCATAAAGGAAAGGGTAAAAGAAACTACCACGACCACTACTACAACTACTACGACAACGACTACAACTACAACAACGACTACAACTACAACAACTACCACTACGACGACTACTCAACCTCCTGTACAGGGAATGGCAGGCGACACTAACTGTGACAGTATAGTTGACCTGTCTGATGCAGTCCTCATTATGCAGGCGCTGGCTAACCCGAATAAGTACGGCGTAAATGGCAGCGACTCACGTCACATCACAGAGCAGGGCACTACAAATGGGGATGTTGAGGGCGGAAACGGTATCACTTCAAATGACGCACTTGCTATACAGCGTTATCTGCTCCATCTTGTAACATCACTTCCGATAGAATAATAAAAAGCCGAGTGTTCAATTAAGCACTCGGCTTTTTATGATATACAAACGTATTGTTCTGTATTGCAGGATCAGTATTTAATGCAACTGCCTAAAAGCTTGCCGTCGCTGCCGCGGATACACATAAAGCTAGGTCCTTCGCTCCACGCGACAACACCGCCTTTTCCGTCCTCTCTCTTCCAGCTCGGTGAGGTAGGGTAGAGATACCATGTGTCATAGTCTTCGTAATAATTAGCAACGATTGGCGGATTTTCTCTTATGTACTTAGTACCGTCGGAGCTTGCAGGCTCTTTTTCAAGCCAGTCTATATACTCCTGACCTTTAGCCTTGAGAAGTACCTCTCTTGCCTTATCTATAACGTCCTGCTCGTCAGCGATGCTTCCGAGCACCCTGTCGATTTGGATGGTACCGGCTTCATAGACCATATAGTTTTCGAGGGTCTTATAGTCAACTAATTCACCGTCTGGGGTATAATGCTTTAATGTACCGTCCGGCTGGTGATTGAGATAGAAATAGTTATAATTTTCTCTCAGCTCATTGATAGCTTTTAGTATCTTTTTGTCTTCTGCGTCAGGATCAGGCTCGGTTGCGGGGGCGGTTGGCGCCTCGGTCATTCTTTCAGTTGTTGTTGTGGCAGTAGCTGTAGTAGTCGCAGTTGTTGTGGAGGTTGTTTTTGTAGTGGTGGTAGATTTTGTCGTTGTTGTCGTTGCAGATGTTGTTGTACTGGTTGTTGCATTGACTTCTGTGGTTATGGGAGTATCTGTTGTGGTTACAGTTGTATCAGAGTTGTGGTCTTCAGTTATTCCCTGAGTACATGATGCGAGGAGAATGGTGCTTATTATAAGCGGAACAATGTACTTTTTTCTCATATCTTATCACCTCATAAAAAATATAAAAAGGGCTACACTTTGGTGTAGCCCTGATATTTACTGATTATTCAGCGTCCTCAGCAGGAACTTCTTCTGTTTCAACTTCCTCTTCGTCAGCCTCGTCCTCGTTTTCAAGGAGAGCACGCATAGAAATGCTGATTCTCTTTGACTCTTCGTCGACATCAATGATCTTAACGTCAACAACATCGCCTACAGTAAGAACGTCCTTGACATTCTCTACTTTCTGGTCAGCGATCTGTGAGATGTGGATAAGACCGTCAACGCCGTCGATAATCTGAGCAAA
>NZ_JAGCFH010000223.1 GCF_017650195.1 Ruminococcus sp.
TAAAATTTTAACCACGCAGTCCATAAACCGCGTGGTTAAGCCATTTGTTTGGAGCTTGTGACGGGACTCGAACCTGCGACCTGCTCATTACGAATGAGCTGCACTACCAGCTGTGCTACACAAGCAGTTATTTTAGTTTATAAGCGTCCTGAAAATTATAAATAAGTAGCATTGCAACTGTACTTAACAAGTATAACTGAGTTAAACCGTTAGGCTGTTAAGGCGCTCACAACATAATTATTATACACCAAAGGTGAATTAATGTCAAGAAAAATCTTTACAAAATGGAAATGCGGCAGAAAAGACTGTCGCATTTCTATTATTACATATTATTCCAAAAGAGGTCAATAAATGTTTAAGTGTGCCTTTGAAGTAGGCTCGGTTTTAATCTCGAACTCGAAATCGTAGGAATTTTCGTCAGATAAATCGATATCAGTGTCTGCGCCTATTGATAAGTCGAAGGACATCTCTGTATCCTCGGGAATTGGAGTGAAGCTGTCTACCTTTGCAAGATAAGCTTTGAACACGGACATATCGTTTGACATATCAAGGATAAGCTTATCGCTGTCTTTTATGAGAGTCATGACCTCGTCCTCGTCTATAAGACTATCCTCATTATTGGTAGTTCCCTCGTAGGGATCAATAACTGTAAATGTAATGGTGTTCTCGTCCATCTTTTTCCACTTGATGTCCAGAGGCTCCTCTGAGCCTAAAAAGCCTGCGGTGAGGAAAGAGAAGAATGAGCCAGTATTGTCTTTGTTAATCTCAATCTGGAAAAGAGTAAAAGCGTCTGCACCCCATAAATTGTCTGTTTTACCCTCCTCTGTTTCGAGTTCTTCACACTGCCATTTACCATAAAATCCGTCCAAGCCTGTCTTATTGGAATCCTTTGAGCTTTTTTCTGACTTTACTGTTTCTGTAACGGCGGATACTTTCTCGTTGTCTGATTCGTAGTTGCTTGATGTCTGGAACTTGAGATTGCAGCTTGTCAAAGCTGAAGCAAGGCAGATAAGAGCAATTGATAAACATGATACTTTTTTCATAATAAAACCCTCCTAAATCATGTGTGTCTTTTAGGTTCACAACAACTTATTAAGATGTCACATGAACCTCTTGACAAATGCATTATAGCATGATGGAATGATATTGTCAAATCAATGCCAATGGTAGGACCAGTCGTGGAAATCCGCCATAACAGGCAGTCCTTGATATACAGCCCCATATTTAACAGAGCATTCGTGTTTGAATGAATAATTATCGAGATTGCCTTAAATAGGCTAAAAGCGATATACAGCCGAGCATTTGTGATATAAAATTTACGATTCTATCTATTGCACAATTATTATCAAATTATATACGTCAACTTGTGCAACACGCCATAAAATACATAAAAAACTGGGTAGAAGTACATTTTGCATTTCTACCCAGTGAATATTTATTCATAATTTTTGAATCTTCTAAGTCAGCCATAAGGCAGTTGATGAGAGCAGATCAATAGTCGCTTGACTGGTCATCGTTTTCCTCGTTATCTTCCTCCGAGAACTCCTCAGAGCCGCTTATCTGGTCTGAAACGTCCTCAAATTCCTTTGTGGGTACTTCCTCCACGAGAGGCTTCTGACCCTTGTATACCGTAACTATGAAGCCGTCAACGTTATTTCCGGATATATCATATCTTGTGCCGTTAGGGACGGGGATATTCGTTTTTAGCTCACCGTCGTGGGAAGCGACAAAGTATATTTCATAATCTGTGGACTCATAGCTGAATTCAAGGTGTTCGCCTTCGTAGGGGTGCTTGCGCAAAAGGTCGATGTACTCCTCAAGGCAGAGATTATGAGTGTCCATGTAGTAGGCGTGTGGTATGCCCACATAGCGGAAGTGCCACGGTTCGTCGCGGAATTTTGTTACGCTCTCCTTGGAACGCGTATAGCGTACAATAAAGCCGTATTTGTAACAGTTGGCGTTTATCCATGCGAAGTCGCCATCACCGTTATAGTCGTGGTTCACGGTTTCAGTGAAGTCAAAGGCGAGACCTGTTTCGTGTTCACTATAACCTGCACGGGCAACACGGTCGGATTCTTCGTTTCCTGTTGAAGCAAGATCCTGATCGTAGAGTTGTTGCTGGAATTCTGAGGTGCGGTAGGAGCCGTAGATCTCCAGGGTGTCATTGTAGTATATGTTGTAGAAATCCTGTATCATTTTCGCCATAGGTTCATATACCTGCCGGAGTATGGTATAGGATGAGTCTACTACTGAGAAGAAACTGCGCTCATTCTCAGCGTTCATATCGTAGATGTTCACAAGATCCTCGTTTCCTGAGTAGAAATACTGATGATCGTTGTTTACGAGTATAAGATCACCGTAAAACTTATCGGTAGTATCAACCGTGAGAGTCTCGAAGATTACCTGATTTGGATCAGGTTCGGTAGTTTGCGTCATGTTGTCCTCGGGTATATCCTTGTTGTCGTAGTATGGTGACTGTTCCACCTTTGTGACGTCGGTGAAGGCGTTCTTGACAAAGAGACCACAGCTTCCGAGGAGTATAAGGCTTATAACGACCTCGGTCGTAGTTTTGGCGTGCCTTATACTTTTTTCTTTGCTAATCCTTTTCTTGGGCATAGATATTCTCCAATCCGCTGTCATATTTCAGCTTGCAATGATTTACTTTTGTTCTTTATTTTTCTCTTTACTGAAAGCCTGTTCTTCATAAATGAAACATATCCGTCGAGGGCGGAATAAAGGTCCCCTAAGGATACACTACATTATAACATATTTCTTTGTGAAAATATAGTAGTTTGGGGTTATATTTGTAAAATCGCGGTATATACATAACAATATAGTCGGTTTATCTGTTATTATTCACCAATGGGAGGAAGGGTGGGACGCATCAGGATAATCTTTTTTAATCGTTTGAAAGCTCATAAAAGCGACATAAAGCGTTATTGTATACAAAAAGCTATGGCGCTTTAGCACAGTATTGCACAATCTTTTATCAAACCCCTTGAAAATCCATTAACATAATGGTATAATATAATTGTGAAAGTGTATGATAGCAGAGCTGTTAGGGGGGCGGCTTGACAAAAACGGTCGTTCTGCCTATGTTTCCGGCTCTGCGGTTTTTCTGTATTTTCGCCTAAAGGAGTGATGTTTATGAAATGTCCACAGTGCGGAACTAACAATGAAAAGGGCTTCAAGTTCTGCGTAAAATGCGGAACCAATCTTGACAATCCGCAGGATATTAACATTGAACAGGTCGATATGGGCGGATATCATTCCGAAGATGATCCTTCGACTGGCGGATTTACCCTTGGAAGCGGAACTTTCACCATAAGTGATACTTCTTCGAGGGATTCTTCCTCAGACCTATATACAGCTGCTGAGCTCAACGATACCGACGAAGAGTTCGATTTCAGCAGCTTTGACGATATAGACGAGCCGTTTATCCCCAAGCTCGATACGGGCAGAGTAACTCTGCCCGAGCAATCCAAGGCTGTAAGACAGGCACAGTTCCAAAATGCTGGCGGTCTCCGTCAGCCAGGTGTCATGCAGGGCATACCACAGCCTCAGGGGATGATGCAGGGTATTCCCCAGCCCCAGGGCATGATGCAGGGTATTCCGCAAACTCAGGGAGCAGTTTCAACACAGGCTGTTTCTCAGCAGCAGGCAAGCGGTATGCCTGTATTCAGTCAGCCGATGATGTACCAGCCTCAGCTCATAGGCTACGATCAGAACGGTATGCCTGTTTACGGTCAGCCGGTGATGTACAGCCAGCCACAGATAATAGGCTACGATCAGAATGGTATGCCTGTTTACGGTCAGCCCATGATGTATGCTCAGCCGTCTCATATAGGAGAGCTTCCCGAGGGAGCCGCTCCGGCAGCAGGTATGCAGTCTGTACCGAATATGAGCGGTATACCAGCAGCACAATTTACACAGGCTCCTGTTCCGCCTCCTGTTGAGGATAAGGAAAAGGTAGAGGTGCCAGATGATTTCTGGGAGTTTTTCGATGGCGGAAAGGCTACAGAGCACGCTGAAATGGATAATGCTAACGACTTCTTCGGCAAGCGCGGAGATGAGATCGATGGCATGAAGCGTTTTGAGAAAAAGGGTAATCCGTATATGAATGATACTCCACTTGTGGACGCAAGCGAACTGAAAAAGAACGAGTCCTCAAAGCTAAACAGTATGTATATGAGAAGCGCAGAGGTCGGCGACGCAAGCAAGCTCAGGGCTAAGGAGGACTACAGAATGAGAGACTATATGGGCTCCACAAAGGCGGTGGACGCTTCTGGACTCAGAGCTAACGAGAAGGGCAAGGCGTGGAATATAATGGGCGGTACAAAGGCTGCTAACGCCGATGATCTCGAAGCTGCAGGAGCAGCTCAGCGCAGAGGTTCTATGATGGCACAGGCGGATCGCGCCGTACAGGCTATGCCTAAAAAGGCAAGGACCTACAACGACGAGATAGACGCCATAGAGCTACCCGAAGAAATGAAGGCAAAAAAGTCCAAAAATAAAGTGGAAATTCCCGGCTTGCCGGAAATTTAATAAATCTATTTTATATCTTATCAAGGAGATGTTGTAAAAAATGAAGAAGTTTTTGAAGGAATTCAAAGAATTCGCACTCAAAGGCAATGTAATGGACATGGCAGTCGGCGTTATTATAGGTGCTGCATTTGGAAACATTGTAACAGCCCTTACCGAGGACTTCATCAATCCTCTTATCGCCTGCATAGGCGGCGCTGAAGTTGCCGGCAAGATCAAGCTTGGTGATACTGGACAGTACCTCAACTGGGGTCACTTTATCACTGCTATCATCAACTTCCTCATCATGGCATTCTGTATTTTCCTCATGGTAAAGGCAGTTAATAAAGTCGTAAACATGGGCAAGAAGAAGGAAGAGGAAAAGCCTGCTGAGCCTCCGAAGGAAGAAGTTTTGCTCACAGAGATCAGAGACCTTCTGAAAGAGCAGAACAAGAAGTAAAAAAATACTGCTTCAACACCAAAGCCCCTGTATGATATAGGGGCTTTTATTCTCAGACAAAAAAGCTCCTGCGTAAAAAGCAGGAGCTTTTGACATATATGATCATCGTTAAGCTTATGCAAATTTCATTGCAAGAAGGAATACGCCTACGAAAGCGCACCACATTCCACCGAAGATCCACGCGGAGAGCTTTGCGGAGCGGAAAAGCTCCTTGCAGTACAGCTCGCTGACGTTTTTAGGATTGATGAAAAAATTGATGACTCCGCCGTATCCAGGGGAGAGAAAATTCTCGTCCTGGTCAAAAACTACGGTACGATCACCGACATTAGCTGTGGGCTCTCTTTTTCCTGTGTATTCGTTCTTTGCGAATTTCATATCACAAGCCATGCTGCAATGTATCTTTCTGAGCCATGCGTCAGCGTAGTTCAGCACTATGAGAGCTATCCCGAAGAACAGGAAGAATATATGCATAAGGTAGTTTATGCGGTCAAAGCTACGGAAAAATCTGCACACCCATGCAAAGCTAATAGCTCCCCATATAATCGCCGCCGTGCTCTTTATACAGAAGCGTCCGCGGCTCAGATGATGCCTCAGATGAACTGCTCCTGCCCCGAAGAATATCGCGCTGACAGCCAGATAACACAGTCTGACGTCTGTAATGCGGATAATCGCAGGTAAAATTGTCACTGCCAAAGCAATCAACAAGCATTTTATCACATTTAAAGCCAGTTTTGTGTTATAAGTCATATCCACAGCTTCAAGGAGCCTTTCTTTCAGTTCCTGATCGCTGCATTCACTGTAAGATTTTTTGTTCATATTGATCCCCAATATCATTTGTGCCGCCTCATGATAAAAGACGGCACTGTTATTGTTACTTTATATCGGCGTGATGTGCCTGAAGCGACTTTACGCCGAGGTGTGTGTTGTTCTTGATAGCCTTGATACCCTCTGCGCTTGCCCTTGCAGCAGCCATAGTTGTCATGTAGGGTACTCTGTGCTTGATAGCAGCCTTACGGATATAGCTGTCATCGTGAGCGCTGGTCTTGCCTGCGGGAGTATTGATTATCATCTGTATCTCGCCGTTTGCAATCTCATCAGCGATATTCGGACGTCCCTCGTAGATCTTGAAGATCTTGTCGCAGGGTATGCCTGCTTCCTTTATCATCTCATAGCTCTTGCCTGTAGCGATTATATGGAAGCCCAGTTCATGGAAGGACTTAGCGATATCAACAAGCTCAGGCTTGTCTCTTTCGCATACACTGAGGAGAACTGTTCCCTCCAGCGGAAGCTTGTTCTTTGTAGCCTCCTGA
>NZ_JAGCFH010000224.1 GCF_017650195.1 Ruminococcus sp.
GCAGAGTATGATAACTTCCTCTATGACGTAACAGAGAGCCTTCTTCCTTTCATAAAGGAAAACTACTCTGTAAAGGAAGGCAGAGAGAATACAGCTATCACAGGTTTCTCAATGGGTGGTCGTGAGGCTATCTACTGCGGACTTATGCGCCCTGATGTATTCGGTTACGTAGGCGGCGCCTGCCCTGCACCTGGTATCACACCCGGTTCGGATATGTATATGACACATCCCGGCTGTATGCAGGAGAGCGAAATGAAGTTCAGAGACGTTGGTCCTGAGCCTGAAGTCTTCATGATAACCGGAGGTACAAATGATGGTACTGTAGGAACATTCCCGAAGCAGTACAGCGATATTCTCACAAGAAATGGCGTAAATCATGTTTACCAGTCTATTCCTGGCGGTGGACACGGTGCTGATTCAGTTAAGCCTCACCTCTACACATTCTTCAGGTATGCTTTCAAGGGCGATGAAAGCAGTGCAGAAGTAACTACAACAACTACATCTGCAACAACTACAACCACTACTACAACAAAGCCGGTCACCACAACAACAGTTACAACTATCAAGCAGCTCGATCCTAAGGATGAGCTTGATGCAAAGGTAACCAAGTGGGGCGACGTTAACTGTGACGGCACAATTGATATGGGTGACGCTGTAGCTATCATGCAGGCACTTGCTAACCCCAACAAGTATCAGCTTTCTGAGCAGGGCGCTGCAAACGCTGACGTTTATGAGGCAGGTAGCGGAGTAACTGCTAATGATGCAAATACTATCCAGAAGTATCTGCTGGGTCTTATAAAGTCGCTTCCTGAGAGCTATTCGTCAAATCTAAACACTTCAACCACAACCACAACAACTACTACAACATCAGAGCTTCCTGAAACAGTTACAACAACTACGACTGCTCCTGTATCGGAGGGTTCATTGAATGAGAGCTTTGATTCCGGTATTGGTGACTGGACAGGAAGAGGTTCAGCTTCAGTTGCGGTATCGGATACTGCATATTACGGTGCTTCGGGTCAGTCGCTTTATGTTACTGACAGAAATTCTGAATGGAACGGTGCAGCAATCACCCTCGGTTCAGATTTCAAGGCGGGTCAGACTTACAGTGTAAGTTTAGCAGCTCTCCAGCTTTCTGGCAGCGATGCAACTATCCAGATATCTCTCCAGCAGGGCGGTAACGGTGGCGGAAGCGCTGTATATACATCTATCGCCAAGGAGACCTGCAAGAGCGGCGAGTGGACAAAGATAGAGAATACCTCATTCACTATCCCTGATAACGAGGGAGATATGATACTCTATGTCGAGACTGTTGAGTCCTCAGGCGATCTTATGGATTTCTACATCGACAATGTTCTGGTTGCAGCTGAGGGTACAGCATCATCGGTCGTAACAGGAGGCGAGGGCAAGGTGCCTGAGATAATCATTCCTGAGAAGCCCGATATCGACACCTCAAAGTGGGATAGCTATAAGGAAACAGCTTCTTCACAGGAAATCGACTTCTACAAGAGCTCGATAAAGCATTTTGGCAATACTTACAGACTTGACAGCAAGCTTGCAGCAGCCGAAGCAGGTCAGTCCCTTACAATAGCATACCTTGGTGGTTCTATCACAGAGGGCAAGAATTATACTTCACCCTTCTCAAATTATGTAAAGTCTACATTTGCAAAGGGCAGCTTCAAGGAAATAAATGCAGGTCTTTCGGGAACATCTTCAGTTGTAGGACTTGTCCGCAGCGAGCAGGAGATAGTTTCACAGAAGGCTGATATTATCTTCCTTGAATTCTCTGTAAACGACCATGAGGATATCATGTACAAGAAGTGCTTCGAGAGCTGTATCAAGAAGTTCCTTGATATGCCTAACGAGCCTGCTGTAATTGTACTTATCACAAGAGCACAGGGCGGCTTCTCAAGCCAGTCACAGATGTATCCTATAGGCAAGAACTTTGATATTCCTGTTATCAGTATGGACGACGCTCTCACAAAGGCATTTAGCAACGGCTTCCTTAAGACAAGTGACTACTTCTCAGACGAGTACCACCCGCATCAGAAGGGCGGACAGCTTATTGCTGACTGTCTCGCATACTACTTCCGTCAGGCTATGAAGAGCGAGAACCTTTCAGCATCCTACGAACTTCCTACAAAGGCTGTATACGGTATGGAGTATGCAGACTGCGTAAACGTTAATCCTAAGGACCTTGATAATTTCAGCGCAGGTTCATGGACATCAGGTTCAGGATATAACGGAAGCAAGTCGCTGAACTACTCATACACGCTCAATGGCGGAAATCCCATGAAGTTCAAGACTACAGGAAAGGGTCTCATCATTGTATTCAAGGCTAACAGCAGCGGAATGGGCAGCATAAATGTTACTGTAAACGGAAAGACCACAAAGGTTAACGGAAACAAGCAGTACACATGGGGCGGTCCTGATGCAGAGCTTGGATACTATCAGGATACTACCGGAGAGCTTGATGTTTCTATCACAGGAAGCGGCAGCTTTACTATCTGGGGCATCGGTCTTATAAAGTAAAGAACTTTCATAGTTCAATATATTATAATTGAGAAAAAACGGATAAAACGGCGGTCAAGATACTGCTGTTTTATCCGTTTTAATTTATCTGGATTTATTTTTTGTATGCTCAGCACTAAGGTTAGGGAATTTATTGAGCTATAGGCACAGACTATAGCTCAGGATAAACAAAAAGAATATTCAAAGGTATTGATTTTGTGCTCAGACAGGTATATAATATACTTAACAGATAGGAATTATAGTTTGCTATCAGAAGGAGGAAATTAATATGTCAAATATTTATAAGGGCGCTACAGGTCTTATCGGTAATACTCCCCTTGTGGAGTTCACAAACATTGAAAAGTCACAGAAACTTGAAGCAACTGTGCTTGCGAAGCTTGAATACTTCAATCCCGCAGGAAGCGTAAAGGACAGGATTGCACTTGCCATGATTGAGGACGCTGAAAAAAGAGGAGTTCTCAAGCAGGGCTCAACTATCATTGAGCCTACATCAGGAAATACAGGTATCGGTCTTGCATCTATTGCAGCTGCCAAGGGTTATAAGATAATCCTTACAATGCCAGAGACCATGAGCGTTGAGAGAAGGAATATCCTCAAGGCTTACGGAGCTGAGATAGTTCTCACAGAAGGCTCAAAGGGCATGAAGGGAGCTATCGCAAAGGCTGAGGAGCTTGCAAAGGAAACTCCAAACAGCTTCGTTCCCGAGCAGTTCGAGAACCCAGCAAACCCCGAGATACACAGGCTTACAACAGGTCCCGAGGTATGGAAGGATACTGACGGAAAGATTGATATCTTCGTTGCAGGTGTAGGTACCGGCGGTACAGTAACAGGTACAGGCGAATATCTCAAATCGCAGAACCCCAATGTTACGGTTGTTGCAGTTGAGCCCAAGGATTCTCCCGTGCTTTCAAAGGGTACGGCAGGTCCTCACAAGATACAGGGTATCGGTGCAGGATTTGTTCCGAAAACTCTCAATACAGATGTATATGACGAGGTAATAGCAGTTTCCAATGACGATTCGTTCGAGACCTCAAAGCTCATTGCAAAGCAAGAGGGCATACTTGTTGGTATTTCTGCCGGCGCAGCTTATTATGCAGCCTTAGAGCTTGCAAAGAGACCCGAAAACAAGGGCAAGACTATTGTTGCTCTGCTTCCAGACAGCGTTGACAGATATTACTCAACCGATCTTTTCGCTAACTAATCAAACAATAAGGCCGATATTACCGGAACAATGACGCTTATCGACAAAACCGAAGCAATCAAGAAATTATCCCTGGCAGCTCTTCCTACTCCGATTTTTGAA
>NZ_JAGCFH010000225.1 GCF_017650195.1 Ruminococcus sp.
GACTTAAATAACAAGTCAAGAGATAGAAAACATGATACAGATATGATAAAGGCTCTCCTTAGTGAGAGCCTTTATCGTCAAGCATATACAAAAAAGTATGATAAATAAAAAGCTCCGCATAAAGCGGAGCTTATCGTTCTTAGAAGAGATTAAAATCGCCAAGGATATCGCCGTTAACAACATAGTAAACTCTGTTTACGTCAGGTCTGATATAGATATCCACCTTATCAGCCTTCTTAACGCCGGAAGCCTTTGTAGCCTTTGCAATAAGGTCAGCAGTGCTTACCTCTGAACCCATTGCCTGAATAACTACCTTGCTGTCTACGGCAGCTGCAGCAGTCTTCTTAGCAGCTGGCTTCTTAGCAGCTGGCTTCTTAGCAGCAGGCTTCTTAGCAGCAGGCTTCTTAGCAGCAGGCTTCTTAGCTGCGGGCTTCTTAGCTACAGCCTTCTTCTCAGCAGGCTTCTTAGCAGCGGGAGCCTTCTTAGCAGCGGGAGCCTTCTTAGCAGCGGAAGCCTTCTTCTCCTCAGCGGGAGCAGCAGCTGTTTCTACTACTTTCTTTTCTGCAGTCTTGTTATCTGGCATGATAGTATCCTCCTTAGAATTACTTATTTACAGCGTTCTTAAGTGCCTGGCCAGCCTTGAAAGCGGGAGCCTTTGAAGCAGGAGCAGTCATCATCTTCTTTGTCTGAGGATTGATGACCTGCTTAGCCTTACGGTCACGAACCTCAAATGTTCCAAATCCAACGATAGAAACCTTCTCACCGCCAGCGAGAGCGTCTGTGATTGTTGAGATGATTGCGTTTACAGCAGTCTCAGCGTTCTTCTTTGTGAAGTCAGCCTTATCAGCTACTGCACTGATTAATTCTGTTTTTGTCATGGTTAGTATCCTCCATAAAATAAGATTTTACAATTAGAATTATATACCCATTATTCCAATTTGTCAAGTAATTCATGAAAAAAAGACAAATTGACGTATATACAGCCATTTGCAAGGGCTTTTTTATTCAAAACGGACAGAGAATTTGCCTATTTTCCGTTCAAGAAAATTTTTTTGCCGCATATAAATATTACTTGCAGTATAATATAGTCAATTTATTCCGAAATATAAAGGAAAACTCCACTATGAATGACGGACTATCACAATGAGGAAAAATGCTCCAAACGGCATAAATTTCAAAAAGCACTCCCCTTTTAAATCTACGTAATACAGGCAAATTCTCCATCTCAAAAGAGCTTGGAGCGCACTTTGTGCGCTCCTTTTTTTGCCCCTTGCACTTAAACTTCCAACTCACAAAAATATCTCACAAAAATACGCGACTGTTTTTGTGCAAAACGCAGATTTTGAAAATTTTTTTAAATATTCAATGTTTTGCATTGAATTTCATGCTATTTCGCCCCTGTTATAGAAAGTGTTTTTTCAAACAACTTCTTATCAGTCAGCCACAAGCTTTCCGTTTTCGTCAAGGTCGATATCAATTACATCTCCTGCCGCAAGATTGCCACCGATGATACGCTTAGCCGCAAGTGTCTCCACATTGCGCTGTATGAACCTTCTCAGCGGTCTTGCGCCGAAGTTCGGATCGTAACCACACTCAACGATATAGTTCTTGGCAGCTTCGCTAACGTTTATGCGAATATGCTTGTCTTCAAGGCGCTTCTGAAGGTCAGCCAACATAAGGTCTACAATCTTTATTATCTCTGTTTTAGCCAGAGGCTTGTAGAAAATTACCTCATCAAGACGGTTAAGGAACTCTGGACGGAACTGTGTTTTGAGCAGTCCCTCTACCTGAGCTCTCGCTTCGTCAGTTATTTCTCCGTTTGCGTCAATACCCTCCAATATATATGGTGAACCGAGGTTTGAAGTGAGTATAATGATAGTATTCTTAAAGTCCACTGTTCTGCCCTGAGAATCAGTTATTCGTCCGTCATCAAGAACCTGTAAAAGGATATTGAACACATCAGGGTGAGCCTTTTCTATCTCGTCGAAGAGCACTACTGAATACGGTTTTCTGCGGACTGCTTCCGTAAGTTGACCACCTTCGTCGTAGCCTACGTAGCCGGGAGGCGCTCCTATCAGGCGGCTGACACTGAATTTCTCCATGTACTCGCTCATGTCGATACGTATGATATTCTTTTCGTCGTCGAAAAGTATTTCGGATAGTGCCTTTGCAAGCTCTGTTTTACCTACACCTGTAGGACCTAGGAATAGGAATGAGCCTATAGGTCTGTCAGGAGCCTGTATGCCTGCACGAGAACGGAGTATAGCCTCGCTTACCTTTGTTACAGCTTCGTTCTGCCCGATGACTCTCTTGTGGAGTAGTCCTTCCAGGCCCAGTATCTTTTCCTTTTCGCCCTCCATGAGCTTTGAAACAGGTATGCCTGTCCAGCGGCATACAATCTTTGCTATTTCGTCCTCTGTTACCTTGTCACGGAGCAGTCGGCCGTTCTCAATATCATGCTCAGCCTGCTTTTCAAGTTCCTCCAGCTCCTTCTGCAACTGCGGCAACTTACCATATTTGAGCTCTGCAGCCTTGTTAAGATCGTACTCGCGCTCTGCCTTGTCTATCTCTCCTCCTGTGCGCTCTATCTCTTCACGTAGCTTCTGCACAGCGGAGATGTCATTCTTTTCGTTTTCCCACTTTGCCTTCATGCTGTTGAACTTCTCACGGAGCTCTGCAAGTTCCTTCTGTATATCCTCAAGATGCTCCTGAGAAATATTGTCGCTTTCCTTTTTGAGGGCAGCTTCTTCGATTTCCAACTGAACTATCTTACGTGAGATAACATCAAGCTCGGTTGGCATGGAGTCCATTTCTGTACGGATAGTCGCACATGCTTCATCAATAAGGTCTATAGCCTTATCAGGTAGGAACCTATCGGTTATATATCTGTTTGAAAGCATAGCCGCAGAGATAAGCGCATTATCACTTATCTTGACACCGTGGAATACCTCATAACGCTCTTTCAGACCACGTAGGATAGAAATAGTATCCTCAACGCTCGGCTCGTCCACCATAACAGGCTGGAAACGTCTTTCGAGAGCAGGGTCCTTCTCAATGTACTGGCGGTACTCGTTAAGGGTAGTAGCACCGATACAGTGAAGCTCACCCCTTGCCAGCATAGGCTTTAAGAGGTTGCCTGCATCCATAGCTCCGTCTGTTTTTCCTGCACCTACGATAGTATGGAGCTCATCTATAAATAATAGTATCTGACCGTTGCTATTTTTTATTTCATTGAGTACAGCCTTCAAACGCTCCTCGAACTCGCCTCTGTACTTTGCACCTGCGACGAGAGCACCCATATCGAGGGAGAATACCTTTCTGTCCTTAAGGCTGTCTGGAACGTCTCCCGCAACGATACGCAGGGCAAGTCCTTCTGCGATAGCAGTTTTTCCGACGCCCGGCTCACCAATGAGGACAGGATTGTTTTTCGTCTTTCTTGAGAGTATGCGGATAACATTTCGTATCTCACTGTCACGTCCAATAACTGGGTCAAGCTTGTTTCGCCTGGCAAGCCCAACAAGCTCCTGACCGTACTTCGTCAACACATCGTAGGTGTCCTCAGGATTCTCCGTAGTAACACGGGTATTTCCCCTTACCGACATAAGAGCACTTAGAAAGCTGTCCTTGGTGATGTTGAATGTACTGAAAAGCTGTGATACCTCCCTGTCCTTGCAGTCGATAAGAGCAAGCATAAGGTGCTCAACGGAAACGAACTCGTCCTTCATATTTGAAGCTATTCCTTCAGCATTTGTCAGCACTCTGTCGCACTCTGCTGATATACCTATATTACTGCTTCTGCCGCTTCCTGTTATCTTCGGGAGACCGTTTATCTTCTTCTCAATCTCGCTATCGAAGATATCCTCATCTACATTCATCTTTTTTAAGAGCTGAGGGATAAGTCCATTCTCCTGTCGTACAAGTCCAGCAAGCAGATGTACAGGCTCTATAACCGAATTTGACTGCATAACAGCTATGCTTTGAGCCTTCCTTACAGCATCAACGGACTTCTGAGTCAATTTTTCTGCATTCATAATAATATCCTCCTGTCACAATATTTCAAATTTATCCTTACTTTCTTCAACGGGAATATAACTTTTTTGTGTTTGAAGGCAGGCAGACATTTTCATAATTGCCCCGAACTACACAGAAAGTTATTTACGCCTTCATTTCTCTAAATAATATATCTGCTTAGCAGAGCCCGGTAGTTCTTTTCAAGTAGTGAGGCGTTTTCCCCGAACTCTGATGGAGCTGCAAAATAAGTCTTCACCGCATGATCAAGATTCTTGATGTACTCGCCTATAGCCTCTCCAGCCTTTTCTCCGCTGAGAACACCTGTATTTATAAGTCTTCTTGCGAAGCTGCCATCGCCTATCTCACAGCTATAATTCCCTACACCAAGTCTTGAAAGGTAAGCATTTTCAAGCTTTGCTCTGTAGGCGAAAAAACTATGGAACATATCTATCAGAGCTGCGCTCTGAGTACGTATATTTACTCTCAGGGTACCAATGTAATCCTTGGGAGAACGTTCAAGTTCTACCTTATAGTTTATAGTTGGTCTGTACTTATACTCTAAAGCTGTACGTACAGTCATTAACGAAGGCGAGCGCTGCTCTTGTATCCTAAAGCTGCTGCTCACCAGCTCTGCCACCTGATCAAATATCTCTCGCATACGCATTTCTGGAGTAACGCAGGAAAGACGCTCCGCAAGAATCTGATTTATTAGGTTTGAGCGGCTCGTACCAAGACGATACGCCTGCTCGTCAACAGCCTTTATCACGTCATCCATAAGCACGAGGCTGTATACGCTTTTTTTCATTAGTACATCACTTCCCTTCTGTGTTATATACATAATATCACGGATTATTGAATTTGTCAAGCAGATTATATAATCTTTCACGCAAGTTTCATAATGTAAAAAAATTCCGCTCGCAAGGAGCGGAGAAATCGGCCCAAACGATTTTCATCGTTTAGCACTGTGGACCGAGCCATAGACAATAAGTTAAAATAAGTTATTGAGAATAGAAAACATGAAAAAATTACAAATGAAAGGGGTTAGTTTTATTACTTGACAAAACTATTTCTATGGCGTGCAAGTGAAAATATTACTCAATATCAAGCACATGAGAGGGGAGGGTACTTGATGCTGAAAACTAAATATCTTCAATTGCTGATATTATTATATTGCATATCTACGTACTTTTCAATATACATTAATACACAGAAATATAATATCATGTACTTTTGACTGTTTTTTCACTATTTTTCGAGTTAATTTTTTGTGAATATGTTTTCTGATTTCTCTTATTTACAAAATTCGCAAAAAATGTTTTTTGTTAATTCATTCTGAATATATTATCTGTTCCCGAAACAGTAAAATCTTTTCCTTCTCCGTTAACATTTGCACGGAATGTACTGCCATTGTTCACCTCGGGGGCGATCATGAGCAGACAACGGAAATCGTTATGAGGTTCAAAAGATATCATTCTCTGACCATTCAGTAACATTTCCACGTTGCTTCCTGCCGCCGCAGTAACGCCGAGATCAAGGATAATAAATGGAGCCTCGGAGTATGTTGGCTCTGATACTCGGTTTCCTGCCGCATAAATGTAACCGCCGGTATAGCTGAAGCTACTCTCAGAGTAAATTGAGCTCTTGTCCTCCTTGGTGCCGCCGGAAATAACAGTATATCCGCCGTTTATATTTAGTGTTCCTTTTGACTTTATACCGTTGGTGCCGCCCTTGATATTTAGCCATCCCTCATTTATGGTAATGTCGTCGTGTGCGAACAACCCAGATTTCTTCGAGTTA
>NZ_JAGCFH010000025.1 GCF_017650195.1 Ruminococcus sp.
ACTATTATGAACCCATTGCCCGTTACCTCCACGAACAAAATGTATTTGTTTCCGTAGTCAATCCTGTGCTTATCAGTGACTTCGGTGGAAACACGTTAAGAAAGCCTAAAACCGATAAGAAGGACTCTTTGAAAATCGCCTTATATCATGATAAATACAATATATACTATATGTGATAGGAATACAAGCAATATCCGCAAATTATACAACCTGTTAATGATTGTCACCTTTAACGCTGGTGGGGCATATACAGTTTTAGCAGTTTTTAAAAAATTTTTTAAAAAGCTGTTACACTTTTAAATTGCCGTGCGTTATTATAAATGAAGGCAGCTAAATAAAGACCGTAATTTTACGGCGTATCCTGATGGGGGGATACAGCTGCCCCCGGATAATAAAACAGGTTGGGATGGTTGCGGATCACGCCTGCTGCATGGCTCACCATATCATCATGGGGAGTGAGCCTTTTATCTGCGGCAGGCAGTTTTCTGCAAAATTATCAGCACAGAAGAGGAATTGGGTTTTACGTGATAAACTTAAAAAGGAGTTATAACGATGAAATGGATAATAATACTGGCAGCTGTTCTTCATACACCGCCGTCATGACCTGTATGAGGCTGATCTTTGCATATTTATGAAAACTTTCATAAACCGCTCTTTTTGATTTTGTAATATTCTTTCGGATTATTTATGGCGCAGATCGCTGACAGGCAGAAGCTTCATTGATGAAGCATCTGCCTGCTTTTTTATCAAATTTTCCTATTTTATTGGCAGTCATACATTGTAAGCGTTGCCCCGATTTGTGTCCTTTTTTACTAGATATGCATATATAATCTCAAAAATAATAAAAAAAGGCAAAAAAAGTGTTGCACTTTTCAAAAGAATTGCGTTATTATTAATGAGGACGAATTTGCTCGAAAAAAGTAAAGGAGGACTATATGACTGATGAAAAGATAATTAGTCTTATGCGCGAAGCCCCGTCAAACGGGCAGAGAGCTCTTTTCGATAAGTATTACAACTACGTTTTTTCAATAGTAAGCAGGATAATAAGCGGCTTCGGAAGCCAGAACGATTCTGAGGAATGTGTTATAGACGTATTCGCTTCCATAATGATGAAAATGAGTCCTGACGAAAATATATCACTGAGGTCATACATAGGAGCAGTTGCCAGAAACGCGGCGATAAGCATGAGAAGAAAGCTGGCAACAAAAAACAGTTCCTGCATATCTTCCGACGATGAAGCTATGGCTGAAATCGCAGGCGATGAAGATATTGAGGAAAATACGGACAACTCTGTGCTTGCCGAGTTGTTGCTCAGCAAGATAGGGGAGCTCGGTCCTCCCGATTCGGTAATAATAGTCCAGAAATATTATTACAATAAAACCTCAGGGGAAATAGCGGAAATGACCGGCATGAGTGCAGCCGCTGTGCGTGTCAGATGCGGACGTGCGATGACCCGCCTCAAAAAGCTACTCCATGCCGACGGCATAACGCTTTAGAAGGAGGGATAAAATGAATACGAGAAAAAAGATCATTTATACCCTGCGAAGCGCGGACAAGGATTCAGTTGAAAGGCTTATGGAAGAAGCCGCAAAAAAGGAAGAGATATTTGCAAAGATAATGGAGCGCTCCGGAAAGGACGGCGAGTATACGGACGTCGCAGAGGGCACTGAGCATTACAGCAGAAGAAGGGGCATTATCCAGACAGCCTCGGCAGCTGCTGCATCAGTACTGCTTGTTGCCGGTATAGGGGGTGCGGTACACTTTTTAAGGTCCGGCAGAGGCGATGCCGACAACAATATGGGTGACAGCAATGTAACAGCTGATGTCACGATCAACACATCCTATTCAGCAGATGAACAATCATCATATAATATAGAAGTTACCACCGCCGGTGTCACATCAGACAATACAGACGTGACCACCGTCGCCGGAACTGACACAGTTACCGGTACGGCTGACGGGACTGCAACAGAGACTACAGAAAAAACTACTGAAACAACGACTACCACAGCAGTTACGACTGCTGCCGGAGAGCAGACTGATAAAAATGCAGCAGGGGAACAGCTCTGCGAAAAATGTATCAGTGCTGTATACGGCTATGAAAGATTCTCGGCAGATTTTACTCTCAGCGAGGTATCGGAAGCAGGCTCGCTCTATCTGAGACGCGAAGGAACGATAAAGATAGACAACCCGTCTATGACTGGAGAGCTGTCGTATAAGCATTATGTTTCCGATGGACGCCTGCAGCGCACCGAGCGTTACTACTGCCTGAACGATAAGTGTGTAAATGCGATAGACTACGGCGACAGAGGACTGCTCGCAAGAATAACGGATATGAGCTCCGAGCTGGAGGCAGGAGGAATAAAGGACAGGATATTCTTTAAGGAATATTCCGGCTTGAACCAGTTCACAAGGGAGAATATGAAGGATTCTCAGTGGGAAGTAACGGGAGAAAGATACGAAAACGGCAGAAAGATAGTAAGCGCAGTGATAAATTACACGGGTAACGGCTCAGGAACGAGCTTTACAGCCGATTTTGACGACGAGACCGGCGTTTGCCTCGCATACGACAAGTACCTTGACGGTGTGCTGACAGAAAGCTTCAGAACGTCAGATCACAGGTTCGGAGACGAAGCAGAAGCTCCGCTCACCGAACATGAGGTAAAGGAGTTCCTTGAAAACAACGGATATGCTTCAAACATGGCGTCAGGCTTCAGCGATTACGGCATAGACGATCTGAACTGAGAGATATCCGGAAAAGCTTAATATAAGTATATTGTTAAATATCATATAAACAATATAAGAATTAAAAAGGAGTGAAAGAAATGTTTAAACGAACCATTGCTGGTGTGCTAAGTATACTGATATGCTCATCAGCGCTCAGTTCGGGAGCTTACGGGCAGTACTCACTTACTGCTTCGGCAGGCG
>NZ_JAGCFH010000226.1 GCF_017650195.1 Ruminococcus sp.
ATAAATCGACAATTTTCAAACAACCGCATATAATTTCGAAAAAATTTTATAGTAACTATATTACGCAGAATAAAATTATAAAATCGTCTGCTGTAGGTTTATATCAACATTAAGTAAGAGAATCCTCATTCTTTTTCACTATAAATAGTAAATACGGCGTCAACATCCAAACCAAGCAGTTTGCGCTGAATTGCCTCTGCATCGCCGACTGTCAGACCGTTGTAATCCATATCACCAAGAGCTGTTCCTCTCTTTGTGATATGATTTGCGCTTGTACCGTCAAGACCGTATTTATTAGGATTTGCAAGAGTTTGCATTATCAATACTGCGTCAGCCATATCAAGTGTGCCGTCAGCGTTTGCATCACCGTCTTCACCACCGTATTCGATGATATTAAGATCGCCCATGATTATATAGTTCGTTTCAGGTTTGATATAAAGCACTCCTGAAACCTTATCGCCCTGCCGTATATCACTTTCAATAAAATATCCCACATGCATATTAGCGTCCATATCTATACTGAAAGCATAGCTGCCTTTCAGTTTGAAGCCCTTACTTGTTGTACCGTATGCAAAATTCTCGACCTCTGCGTTATTGATCTT
This sequence comes from Ruminococcus sp., assembly GCF_017650195.1. GTDB lineage: Bacteria > Bacillota > Clostridia > Oscillospirales > Ruminococcaceae > Ruminococcus. The sequence goes on from NZ_JAGCFH010000226.1 coordinate 603, forward strand.
TATGAACTTTGAATTCTTATCTTTAGAGTTTATATATACTCTGAAGGAGAATCCCTCTGTATCATAAAGATCTTTTTCATATTCTTCACCAGCTACCTTGATATCGGGAATATACTGATTTTTACCTATACTTACCACATATGCATTTCCGCCTTTGAGCTCTGCAAACTGATCTGATTTATAAGATTTGCCCTGCAAATCACTGATAGTAATATAATCCGGCTTTATTTTTTCAATCTCCCAGACGTAATCTGTTCTTAAAGTTTCTGATTTGCCTTTATTGGAACTCCTTGTAGCTGAATGATAAGCATTGACTACAAGTCCGCTGAGGTCAAGCTTTTCACCTTCATCGTAAATTGTTTTTGTCGGAAGAGTTTTTATACTGTCAAAGTGATCTACACCTGTTCCTCTTATCCATATTTCTGGCTCATCTATGTCCGTCACAGTTGCATCTAATGCTACTACATTAATATCAATAGAATATGTTGGCATATCTCCTGTAACAATGGCAAGATGTGTAAGCCCTTCTTTAATTGCTGTTAAAGTGAAAGTCTTCTGATCCGAGCTGTATGAAACGTTCATATTTGAAGACGGCATAATTGTTGCTACAATATTTTCTCCTGTACGCGGATCAATACAGTGACCTTCTCTTGTTTCACCTACTTTCATATCAGAAGTATCGAGGTCTACTTTTGCAAAAGGCAGTGTGGTGGTAGTGGTCAGTGGCTTCTCGTCAAGACTTATCCGAACGTCAGTAGTAGTCGTCGGAAGAAGATTTTTTTCATATTCATACCACCACTTGTCAACCGTCACTATAGTTGTAGTAGTATATGTAAAATTAGGATTATATTTTGTAGTTGTGGTTAAAGGGAGATTGTCAGGATTAACCGACTGATAAAGTGGCGGTGTTACAATTATCTTTTCGCTTGTTTTTCTGCCGTCAGATGTATAGACATTGATAGTAGTTTCGCCTTCTTTTAAGCATTCAAGTTCAAGTAATTCGGAATTTGATCTTTCAGTCACCCTTGCGATCGTCTCGTCTTCCACCTCATACCTTACATCTGAAGCCATTGCGCCGCAAAGTTTGAAATCAGGAATGCTTCCCGCAGATGCCTCAATGTTTTCTGTGAAGAAACGCAGGTAGATGGGAGTTTCCTTTATACTTTCCTTATCATAGACTATAACAGGAAGATAACTTTCTGTTCCCGCCAGTGTAATCTCATAATTTGTGTTATAATCAGATAATGCTTTAAATACAGCTCCTTCTTTAGATTTGAGCACTATATAATACTGACCTGCTTTAGTAGTATTCACCTGGCTTGTATCTATGGTGTAAAACTCAGAGTTGATACCTGAGCCAACGGAGAATTTTTGAAAATCATACAACGGTGAAACATATGATATTAATCCGTCGTGATATATTCCAAATCTGAGCTGTACATTATTTAGGTTAAGTTCATCTCCTGTGTATGCTTTCACAGAAAGATTATCAGCATCAAAAATGATCTCGCCCTTTTCTTTTACAGCAATTTCTTCGCTAGCCGAAACTACTGCAGGTGCTCCATCCTCAGCTATTGTTTTCATTGGAATAGTTGAAAATGATGTCAGTCCGATTATAATTGCCGTGAGTATTGTCAGTTTTTTACTTTTATTCATAGTAACCACTCCTTTAAATTATAGACATGACAGTTTGCTGTGCAGGAACTTTTCTAGCAACAATCCGTCTGTTATTATTGTTTATACTTATTAGACGTTCGAAAATAAAAAAACTCTCGCTCTTTTTCTAAAAAAATAAAAGAACCGCTATATTTTCAGCTTGTCAAAAGAAATCACCTATACTAATGTCTGCAGAAGCGATTTTTTACAGCTCTGAATAATAATTGAGGAACTCATCTATGCATGCTTTTTTCGAATACAGTGCAGACTGCCACACAAGCTCTCCGTTACATTCTAGGCTTAGTACATAACCGTCACACTGATGCCAGCCGTAGAGTAAATAATCAATGCCGTTATGTGAAAAAGCAATTTCATTTTCAGTTATAATTGCCTGTTTAAGCTCATTTGCACTCATAATATCCCTCATATATCGGTAATTTTTACCTGTCTGACGTTTTTTATCTTTTTAAGTCTTCTTGAAAGAGCTTCATTGTCAAGTTCCTTTTTAAGATCAACATCTGCACTGAAATATGATACAGCTGTAATACCGTCGTAAGAGACTGTTGCTGTATGAGTAATTATGTTTCCGTTTACACGACTTAATATTTTGGAGATCTCGCCCACAAGACCTATCCTATCAATGGAAATAACTTCTACCTTTTTCATTTCACACCTCCGCAGATATATTCTGAATCAATATGTATATAATATATCATGCTATACATATTTTGTCAATGTGTTTTCTATGTATTTGCTATTGACATTTTTAATGATGCGATATATAATCATACTATATATATAGATTCAATATAAAATGTGAGGTAAATAATGCTTAATCAGTTTTCAAGGACACAGCTCCTTATAGGAGCTGATGCTATAAAAAAGCTTTCGGAGTCAAGAGTTGCGGTATTTGGTATAGGCGGCGTAGGCGGATATGTATGTGAAGCTCTTGTAAGGAGCGGAGTAGGTCACTTCGAGCTTATTGACGATGACAAGGTATGTCTTACCAACCTTAACCGCCAAATACTTGCCACAAGAAAAACCGTGGGTAAATACAAGGCAGAGGTCATGGCTGAACGTATGCAGGAAATTAATCCCGAATCGGATATATACATTCACAAATGTTTTTTCCTGCCTGAAAACGCCGATGATTTCCCATTTGATAAATATGATTATGTCATTGACGCAGTTGATACGGTCACAGCCAAGCTGGAACTCATAATGCGCTGCAAAGAAAAGAATGTCCCTGTAATAAGTGCAATGGGCGCAGGAAACAAGCTTGACGCAGGACGTATGAAAATAGCTGATATTTATGAAACTTCCGTCTGTCCCCTTGCCCGTGTAATGCGGCATGAACTGAGAAAGCGCGGCGTTAAGAAGCTTAAGGTGGTTTACTCTGATGAACAGCCTATACGTCCGCTTGAGGATATGTCAATAAGCTGCCGCAGTCACTGCATCTGTCCTCCTGGAGCACAACATAAGTGCACTGAGCGCAGAGATATTCCGGGAAGCACAGCTTTTGTACCTGCTGTTGCAGGACTTCTTATTGCAGGTGAAGTAGTAAAAGACCTGACTATGAACATTTAACGTATATTTCTCTCTCAAGTTATAAACAACTCCTATCGTTTGCTATGGCTTTTTGGAATTGGACAAGAACCGATTTCGGTGCTATAATAAAGTCATACCAAGAGAAAGGAGCTGTACAAATGGTAACAGGAAAGTATCCCATACAGCACATTTCTCGCTCAGTGCTCATTTGTACAGAGCGAATGTGGAAAGCTGGACGATGTTGAAAAACTGACATATCAATAAATACTCCTGAGAAACAATATGTGCCATTAAAAGCCCGCCCGAACTTTCATTAGGTTCGGGCGGGCTTTGCTTATAGCTCTTTATAAACAAATATTATAGCAGAAATACTTGAAATTGAACTATATTTATGTTATACTTATTATACAGATAGGTTTTATAAACATAAAGGAGCGGATTAAAAATGCGAGTATCATCAAAGGTCGAATGCGGTATTATAGCACTTATAGATATTGCCGTAAATTCACGGAATAACAATATAGTCACACTAAACGCGGTATCCAAGAGGAATAATATTTCAGCAAAATATCTTGAACAGATCGTACCACTTCTGAAACACGCTGATTTTCTAAAAAGCGTTAAGGGCTCAGGTGGCGGATATGTCCTTGCCCGTGACCCTGCCGGTATTACTATAAATGAGATAGTAAACGCCCTAGATGATACAATCTTCTCCCCTTCTGTATTCAGCGATCAGCTTGATCACATAGCTACCGAAACGATATCTGAGTGCTTATGGAAGCCTGTCAATGATTATCTCCGGCAGTTCTCTCAAAAAATAACCTTGAAGGATCTTGCGAACAGATTTGCCGAGAAACAGGTCGAGCAGCTCGAACCAATGTATTATATCTAAAAACTATAAGTCCCGAAGTCACTGACCCGGGACTGTTTTTATACTGGATATGACAGATGCGCTGAGCTCTCAATGATTTATTCGTTGATGAAGTTTAAAGCCGACACAATGGCGTTTGCTCCGTCTGCTGCTGCGGTTATTACCTGACGGACAGCCTTTGTGCGCACATCTCCTGCGGCAAACATTCCCTCTGCCGAAGTGATGCAGCTTTCATCTGCAATGACATATCCTCTGTCGTCAAGGTCGGCTATACCGTTAAGAAGCGCAGTATTCGGCAGCGAGCCCACTGCAACGAAAACACCGTTCGTGCTCAGATTTTTCTCCGAACCTTTCTGATTGAGCTTTATGCCTGTGACCGAATCATCGCCAATTATCTCTGCGGGTACAGCTTCAAGAACGAACTGGATATTTGCAGTTTCTTCTGCTTTTTTTACCAGCAAAGCATTGGCTCTGAACTCATTCCGACGGTGTACGATATACACCTTTTCAGCCGTTTTTGAAAGATACAGAGCGTCCCCAAGAGCGGTATCTCCGCCGCCGATGACAGTGACAGTCTTGCCCTCGAAGAATGCTCCGTCACAAAGTGCGCAGTAGGAAACGCCCCTGCCTGTAAACTCTTCTTCGCCTGCAATGCCAAGCTTTTTCGGTGAAGCTCCCAGAGCGTATATTACGGTTTTGGACTCTATTATATTGCCGTCAGAAAGTACGACCTTCCAGATGCTGTCTGTACGGGAAAGCTCCGTGACTTCGCCCTCGATAAACTCAGTACCTAAAGCCTCAGCGTGTTCGCGGAATTTCTCACCGAGAGAAAATCCGTCGATACCGTAGTATCCGAGGTAGTTGTCCACCTGTTCGGTATAGGCTATCTGCCCCGTGCCCATGTACTCTTTTTCGATAACTGCAAAGCTGAGACCTGCACGGCTGGCATATACAGCGGCAGACAGTCCCGCAGGACCGCTGCCGAGAATTATAACATCATACATAGCTTTAATCCTGTACTATGACAAGCTCTTCCTTTTCGGACTTGTCACCCTCGATATGGAATGAATTGAGAACAGGCTCATCGTCCATAAGTGAGAGTATCATATAGCTTGCACTGCTGTCGTAGGCAAGTCTTTTGTCCTCATCGGAAGGGCGTGAAGGCGAAACAGGGTGGGAGTGCCAGTTGCCAAGGGGAGTAAGACCGTTGGCTCTCATATCCTTTACCGCAAAGAGCTGCTCCTTGGGATCAAGTGTGAAGTGCTCCTCGGCATGATCGACATTTGTAAGGATAGAGACCTTTTTCACTATCTTGTCATCTCCTGAGAGCTCTCCTGCTATAAGTCCGCAGGCTTCTATGGGAGATTCGCTTTGCGCGTGTGCAACTATTTTATCATAATCGCTTTTGCTGAGTTTTATCATAAACCAACACCGTCACATTCTGCCTGTTCGTAGTCGATAAGCTCCGTAATAGTTGGATTATCACCGCATACAGCACAGTTATGGGTATCGCTGGGAAGCTTTACCTTTCTGAACTGCATTTTCAGAGCGTCATAGGTAAGGAGATATCCTGTTAGCAGGTCTCCCACACCGAGTATATACTTGACAGCCTCCATAGCCTGCAAGCTGCCTATAACGCCTCCCATCGCGCCGATAACTCCTGCCTGCTTGCAGGTCGGTACAGCATCCTTCGGTGGCGGTTCCTTGAATACGCAGCGATAGCAAGGTCCCTGTCCCGGAACGTAGGTCATGAGCTGTCCCTGGAAACGGATTATACCTGCGTGTGAAAAGGGCTTCTTAGCCATAACGCAGGCGTCGTTTATCAGGAACTTGGCAGGGAAATTGTCAGTACCGTCGATAATGAAATCGTAGTCCTTTATGATATCGAGGATATTCTCGCTGGTAATGAACTCATGGTAGGTTATGACCTTGACATCGGGGTTCATAGCCTCCATAGTCTCCTTTGCGGACTGGACCTTCGGCTTGCCTACGTCCTTTGTCTGGTGGATTATCTGGCGCTGGAGATTGGAAAGATCTACCTCGTCAGCATCTGCGATACCGATAGTGCCGATACCTGCTGCTGCAAGATACATTGCAACAGGTGCGCCCAGACCGCCTGCACCGATAACGAGTACCTTTGCGTTAAGGAGCTTTTTCTGTCCCTTTGCACCTACCTCTTTGAGTATGATATGGCGCGAATAACGTTCTATCTGTTCATTGGTGAATGCCATTACTGACCGCCTCCCATAAAGTATAAGAATTCTACTGTGTCACCGTCTTTCAGTACAGTTTCCTCAAACTGACCGTGGTCAACGAAATCATCGTTGATAGTGACAGTTACGTATTCGGGTGTTTCTACTTTTTCGTCAATAACAAGCTGTGCAACGGTAAGTCCGTCGGCAACTTCTTTTTTTACTCCTGCAACTGTGATCTTCATTTATATCTGCTCCTTTATAAGAGTTATTATCTCGTCTTTTTTTACCGCACCTCTAATACGTGATACTTCCTCGCCTTTATTGAAGAGGATAAGTGTGGGAGCGGCTTGGATACTGTATTTTTCCACAAGCTCCTTCTCGAAGTTTGTGTTTATCTTCACTATTTTTATCTTGTCTGCATACTCGGTTTCAAGCTGGCTCAGTATGGGAGACATACGCTTGCATGGTATGCAGCTGTCCGAATAGAAATCAGCAAGTACGGGCAGCTCTGCTCCGAGCACCTCGCTGTCGAATTCGTCTTTGCTTATCCTTGCAGGCATATCAGTCACCGACTTTCTGCACGATAAGCTCAAATGTGCCGTCGCCGTTATCTGTAAGGCTGAGCACCTTGTGTCCCTCTTCCTTTATGCTCTTGGGGACGTTCTGTACTGGTTCGCCGTCGTTGAGTTTTATGGAGAGTATATCTCCGTCGTCAAGCTCTTCAAGAGCTATCTTTGCCTTAACAAAAGTTATAGGGCAATTTACATCAGTGATGTCGATTGAATCTGTAATATTGAACTCTGCCATGTATATCCTCCTTTACAGGCTCTCTACAGCCTGTCTGAAATCTTCGATAAGATCGTCTATATCTTCTATTCCGACGCTTATGCGTATAGTATCGTCATATACTCCCGCACTTATACGCTGCTGTTCGGTATTATGAGTATATATTGTGCTTGCAGGGTGAATGACAAGGGTACGGACATCACCGATATTTGTGGCTACAGATGCAAATTCAATACTGTCCATAAGCTTGAATGCCTTTTCCTTGCTGCCTGCCCTTATTGTTACTATAGCACCGCCCTTGCCCGAAAGCTCACTTTGCGTCAGCTCATAGTATGGAGAGGACGGGAGTGCTGGATAATTGACCTCTATATTGTCAAGTGACTCAAAAAACTCCGCAAGTTTAAACGCGTTGTCGCAGCAGCGTTCCATACGCAGACCGAGAGTTTCAAGTCCTACTATATTCATATAAGCGTTGAACGGTGAAAGACAGCCGCCTGTATTCCGCCATAAGCCGTTCCGCAGCTTTGACACGAACGCAAACGGTCCGAATTTCGCATAAAGCTCAAAGTTCGGGTATCTTTTGATATCCCACTTGAATTTTCCGCTGTCAACGATTATGCCGCTTATGGAGTTTCCGCCGCCGTTGATGTACTTTGACGATGAATGTACCACTATATCCGCACCATGCTTCAGCGGATTGATTATGTATGGAGTTGCAGTCGTGCTGTCAACTATGAGAGGTATGCCCTTCTCTTTACACGCTTTTGATACGCTGTCCAGATCGACTACATCGAGTTTGGGATTGCCGATAAGTTCTGTAAATACAGCTTTTGTATTCTCATTTGCCGCAGCAGTAACACTGTCGTAGGTTATTGCTTCGAGGAAATGCGCTGTTATACCAAAGGCTTTAAGGTCGTTGAAAAGGTCGATAGTTCCGCCGAAAAGTCCCGTGCTGACTATGACCTCATCGCCTGAGCGGAGTATATTCATCAGTACTGCGGTTATTGCTGCCATTCCCGATGAACAGGCAACTGCGCCGATACCGCCTTCAAGTGCGGCTATGCGGTTCTCAAATACGCTTACAGTGGGATTTCCTACTCTTGTATAGGAAAAACCTGCTGCTTTGTTGTTGAATACTTTTTCAAGCTGTTCTGCCGATTCACAGGCAAATGCACTGACCTGATAAAGCGGAGGCAAAGTTGCTCCTCGGTCTTCACCGTTGAATTTTGCATTGTGAAGCAGCGATGTATTAAATTTCATTGTATCACCACGCTTTTTCAGTATAAATGGCTTACAGGACGGCATAATGCCGTCCTGTAGCTCGATTTAGTTTAAGCAAGTGTTCTTATGCCCTGAACAAGTCTGTCAATATCGTTGAACGAATTGTAAAGTGCAAGTGTCGGGCGAACAGTGCCTTCAAGTCCGAAATGACGGAGTATTGGCTGAGCACAGTGATGACCTGTGCGGACTGCTATGCCAAGTTCGTTTAGGCGCTGACCAACAGTTTCGTTGTCCACGCCGTCAAGAACGAATGAAAGTACACTTGCTTTATTTGTAGCTGTACCGATGAGGTGAAGACCGTTTATCTTCTGCATTTCCTTCATAGCGTATACCAGAAGCTCATGCTCATGGCGGTTTACCTCTGTCATACCGATAGAATTGAGGTATTCAAGTGCTGCACCGAGACCCACTGCGTCTGCGATACTGCCTGTACCTGCCTCAAACTTGTTGGGAGCGGGATTGTAGATAGTACGCTCGAAAGTAACGTCCTTTATCATATTTCCGCCGCCGTGATAAGGTCTTGCAGCTTCGAGAACATCGGATTTGCCGTATACTGCACCGATGCCCGTAGGTCCGAATATCTTGTGTCCCGAGAACACGAAGAAATCAGTATCAAGAGCTGTAACGTTAACAGGGATATGTGCTACAGACTGTGCGCCGTCAATGAGTATGCGTACTCCGTGAGCGTGTGCTATAGCTACAAGCTCCTCAATAGGAGTTACAGTGCCGAGAGCATTGGAAACGTGAGTTGCAGATACGAATTTAGTCCTTCTTGTGAAGAGCTTTTCGTACTCTGATATGATAAGCTGACCGCTCTTGTCAACAGGAACTACCTTGATGACAGCTCCTGTTTCCTCGCAAATGAGCTGCCACGGAACTATATTTGCATGGTGCTCAAGCATAGTGAGGATAATCTCGTCACCGGGCTGTAAAAGAGGCTTAACGTAAGCGTTTGCCACAAGGTTTATAGCCTCAGTCGTACCTCTTACGAAAACGATGTTGTCCTTTGAGGGAGCACCGAGGAAGTCAGCTGTTATCTGCCTTGCATTTTCGTATGCGTCAGTAGAACGTGCAGCAAGCTCGTGAGCGCCTCTGTGAACGTTTGAGTTCTCGTGTGTATAGTAGTAGCTGATCCTGTCGATGACCTGCTGCGGACGCTGTGTTGTTGCGCCGTTGTCAAGCCATACAAGGTCGTGACCGTTTATCTTTTCGCTGAGTATTGGGAAATCATTTCTTATCTGAGCGAGAGTCTTTGTGCCGATGATTATCTGGCTGTCGTTTTTAGCTGTGGGAACAGTAGGTGCAGCTGCCTGCTGAGTATTCTTTGGAACGTAGCTGTCAGCCTGTCCCTGTGAAAGTACAACAGGTGCATATCCGCCCGATGTGGGCTGCTCCTGCGGAGCTGTATATGTATCGAAAGTGCTGTACTGCTGTGCAGCTCCGACTACAGGTGAAGCACCATAATCGTCAGCAATCTTTTCGTACTCAGATACACTTCCGTAGCCGCCGTTATACTCATTGGCTATCTGCTCAAACTCGGAAACGCTGCCGTAGCCGCTGAAAGCCTGCTCTGCTGATGAAGCGTAGTTAGTACCGCCGCCGTATGATGCTGCTTTGTTGAAAGCATCGTTTATAACGGAAGTATCACCGCTTGCTGCAAGTGCCTCTATGCCGCCTGCGCAGCGTGCTGCATCAAAGTCGGGAAACAATGAATTTGCAAGGCTTTCAAGCTCTGACTCAGATGGTATACCGTAATTAGTCGTAGTCATAGTATTCACCTACCTCGACATCCTCGAGAACAGCGATAGCGTCGTCTGAGAGAATAGCTGCCGAGCAGTAGAGTGAAAGCAGATAAGAAGCAACGCCCTTATCGTCAATACCTCTGAAACGAACTGAAAGTCCTCTTGACTGTTCATTTTTCAGATTACGCTGGAAAAGACCGATAACGCCTCTCTTAGCCTCACCTGTACGAACGAGAAGGATATTTGTCTTGCCACTCTTGCTCTTTGGATTCTTGAGACCGTCAACGAGGAGCTTGTCTGTAGGAATGATCGGGATACCTCTCCAGCAGATGAATGTGCCGCCTGCGATGTTTGTAGTTACAGGTGGTACGCCTCTCTTTGTACATTCTCTCTCAAATGCAGCGATAGCTCTTGGGTGAGCAAGGAAGAATGAAGGCTCTTTCCATACCTTTGTGATGAGCTCGTCGAGGTCATCAGGTGTAGGTGCGCCGTTTCTTGTCTGGATTCTCTGAGAATCTGGAACGTTCTTTAAAAGACCGTAATCATCGTTGTTGATGAGCTGGCTCTCCTGACGCTCACGAAGGCTCTCGATAGCAAGGTCGAGCTGCTCTTTTACCTGATCGTATGGTGAACCGTATACATCAGCAACTGCTGTGTTTACATTTATGATAGTTGAGATAGAAGCGAGCTGAAGCTCTCTTGGCTCTTCCTCATACTCAACATAGCCCTGAGGGATTATGTCAGACTTCTTCTCAACGCTGCAAAGAACGTCAAGAGGAGTTTCGCCCTCTTTTACCTTATTTATTCTGTAAATACCTGAGTCAAGTCCCTTGAATTCGAGTACCTTTGTGATCCACTTTGGTGTCAGTGCACCGTACTGAGGTCTGGTCTTGTTAACGTCGGCAAGGTTATATGCCGCTTTTTTGCCAAGTGCAACTATGGTGTCATTTTTTGTTTCTTTAGACATAATGTCTACCTCCATTTATTAATGTATATATTACAGACAGATTTAGTAAGCTTTAGTATGGCGTGATACATGGGTATTGAGTCCATGTATATATTTCAAAGCTTTCTCTGTCCGATAATCAATAGATCGGGAAATCCTTATCAACTTCCCTTGCCCATGCGTTTGTACCGCCCTTTAAGTTGTAAAGCGGACCTGTGTAGCCTGCCTCGCGGAGAGTATTCACAGCAAGTATACTTCTCTTGCCCTCCTTGCAGACAAAGACTGTATCAACAGAAGTATCAAGTTCCTTCTGTCGTCTTTCAAGCTGTCCTATAGGGATAACTATGGCATCGGGGAACTTTGCGATAGCTCTTTCGTGGGGTTCTCTAACATCGACAATGGTTATCTTCTCACCCTCGTCAATGCGGCGTTTGAGCTCCTTGGGCTCTATGCCCTCAACCTCTGCTTCTTCCTCTTTCTGCTGAGTAAGTCCGCAGAAGTCCTCGTAGTCGAAATCATCTATCTCGGTGATAGTTCTCTTCTTGCCGCAGATTGGGCAGTTATCGTTCTTATGTATTTTCAGCTCGCGCCATTTGAGGTTCCATGCGTCAAAGGTGACGACTCTGCCTATGAGGTTCTTGCCGCCGCCAACGATGAGCTTTATGACCTCGTTAGCCTGCAATGTGCCAATAACGCCGGGGAGAACTCCCACAACGCCGCCCATTGCACATGAGGGAACAAGTCCTGCCGGTGGCGGTGCAGGGTACATACATCTGTAGCAGGGGCCTTCCTTTGCATAGTATACCGAGACCTGTCCCTCAAACTGGTACATAGCTCCAAAAACATCGGGCTTTCCAAGAAGTACGCAGGTATCGTTTACAAGATAGCGTGTAGGGTAATTGTCAGATGCGTCTGCCACAACGTCGTATTCGGAGATTATGCTCTCAGCATTTTCGGCTGTAAGACGCATATTGTAGGTCTCCACCTTGACAAGCGGATTTATCTGTTTAATGCTGTCCTTTGCAGAAGCTACCTTAGGTCTTCCGATGTCCCTTGTACCGTGCATTACCTGACGCTGGAGATTGGACTCCTCAACCTCGTCATTGTCGATGATACCGATAGTACCAACGCCTGCCGCTGCAAGATATTGTGCAAGAGGAGTTCCGAGACCGCCTGCTCCTACGATGAGTACTTTTGCGGCTTTGAGCCTTTTCTGACCCTTAACTCCTATCTCCTGCAAGAGAAGATGACGGCTGTAGCGTGTTATCTCATCATTAGTAAGCTTTTCGCCTTTTCTGTCTCCGATAACGCTTTCAACGCCCGAACCTCCTGCAATAGCAGGGATAAGTATCACCTCATCGCCATCCTTGACTTTGGTATCGAAATCCTTAAGATCCCTGATATTTTCATCATTTACAAATACATTGATGAAGGCTCTCAGCTGACCTTCCTCGTCAAAGAGTGCTTTTTTGGTCTCAGGGTATTCCTCCGAAAGAAGAGTTAACACCTCTCCCACTGTTTTGCCTTCAAGCTCTATTTCTGATCTGTGCTCCGTAAAGAGCCTCAGGGTTGTCGGTATTACTACTGTAACTGCCATTTACTGTCCTCCTCTAATCTCTCCTGTGCCATATATACATGCTCTAAATCCATATCATCCATATAGATTTACTATGGTTTTAATGCATAGTTTCAATGTATGTATTATAGCACATTGTGACAAAGAAATCAATAGTCGCAGCTGACAAATAACTTAGCATCAGTAATAGTTTTTAATTATATCCCAAGCTTAAATTCTTTCATTAAATTATATAGAACCAGCTTGTATCCTCTTCTATATCTACTCTCTCAACAGGCTTTGAAGCGTCGTAATTATATCTAAGCTCCTGATTCTTCACGCTAACCTTTGCACCGTCTGGAACCGAACGTGTAATAAATGCGTTACCACCAATAACAACGTCTTTTCCTATTACCGTATCTCCGCCGAGTATTGAAGCTCCAGAATAGATTGTAACATTGTCCTCAATGGTAGGATGACGCTTCTTACTTTTCAGTGCCTGCCCCCCCCTTGTGGAAAGAGCTCCGAGGGTAACGCCCTGATATATTTTCACGTTATTGCCTATTACTGTAGTCTCTCCTATAACGATACCTGTTCCGTGATCTATGAAAAAGTATTTTCCAATGTTTGCTCCAGGGTGAATGTCGATACCTGTCTCACTGTGAGCGTATTCTGTCATCATACGTGGGATAACCGGTACGCCCAAAGTATATAGTTCATGTGCTATCCTGTTGATAAGAATTGCAAAAAGTCCCGGGTAGGAATATATTATCTCGTCTTTGCTATAAGCGGCAGGATCTCCTTCATAAGCCGCCTGAACGTCGGTCTCTATGTATTCCCTTATCTTACGAATCTGTTTCGTAAAACCTAGGGTTATCTGTCTGGCTTTTTCAACTATATCTTCATCGTTTCTCCGCTCGCCTCCGAGGACTATGGTTATCTGTTTGGTAAGCTTAAACATAACGTCCTCAATGAGCATAGACAGATTATTTCTGAGCGTGTAAACCTTTATTGAGCCGTTTTTGAAATATCCTGGAAAAATTACCTTCCTCAGGCTCGACAGAATATCTATTATCACCTCTTTGTCAGGGTGATTGAATATCCTTGATTTGTCTATCTCTTTTCCTATGTTATAATCCTCTATAAGATCTTCAACTATATTGTTTATATTATCTTCAAATGTATTCAATCTCTATTACTCCTTCCTATAAATAATCATATCATTATTATAGATGTTGGATTAATTAAAGTCAATATTTCGGTATATATCGCTTTTTTATTGCTTGTTATAGAAATTAGCAATAAGAAATTACAAGCCAATACCTGCGAAGTATCTGAAGAAAATTGATTAATTGACGGTAGTAAGATAGTTCATATAATATGCCTGTGAGTATAAAGTTTATCTTTTTTTAGGTACAAACGAAGTATATCTCTTCATAACCGATTCTTGTTGTTTTACAAACAGGCGCATGATTATTATTTGATCTTACTTTCACAAAAAGCACTAAAGCAGCTAAAAGCTTAAAAGCAAAAGACTCATAACCAGATAGAATGTACATTTGCTTCATATTACTTAAATCCACCATAATTCTGAATGTTTCTATAACTTCTTGCCATAAAAAACTCATATGGTTTATATCATGATACCATAGGAGTCATTTTTTATATTGTACGTTTTTACTGGAACAGTTCAGCAGCGCAAGCCTTGATTTCTACTTGCTTTGAAGCCAGAAAAGCCTCTTTCAGAAATATTGGAGCAGTATAAAAACAAACTGGCTTTCAGCAAAAAAATAATAGTAATTGAAAAACATTGCATTTCAATTACTATGAAATGTTTATTATAACAGGCACATATTGCTCTTCCGATTAAAAACTAACCGCCTCCGAGTTGAAGGCGGTTAGTTTTTTTATAATAAGAACGACATTCCATCCTCATCAAGCTTAAGTAGAATTACACCTGTTTAATGAAGGCGAATTACATGTGCTATCTGATTATTTTGCAAAACTATCAGATTTCGCCATAGTCCATATCCATAGCCATTGAAAAGCTATATTCCGGATATTCCTGAGAGAGATCTTTTCGAATATCTTCAAGAACTGCCTGACGGCTGTCTGCATCAAAACTGATCACTACATCAAAACGAACTGCTTTTTCTGACTTGTTATAGTAAAAACCATGCACCTGCTTTGCATATTCGTGTGAAAGTACTCGCTTACTGATTTCTTTACGGAACTTGGCTGCTTCAGAATCTTGAGTATTGATTGAATATACACCAACTGCCGTAAGAATGACCTGATGCTTTTTATAAACATCGATCATGATCTCTCTTGTCAGTTCGTCCAGTCTGCTGACAGAACAACTGTCTTCCAATTCGATATGAATAGAGCCGTTATATTTGTCTGGTCCGTAATTATGCAGTATCAGATCATATGCGCCTTTAACTTCAGGAAATGTACAGACTGTTTTTTTGATTTCTTTTATCAGTTCGACATCCCCGGGTTCTCCAAGTAGTTTAGATACCGTTTCGGAAAGCATCTCAAAACCTGCCTTTATGATAACAACTGAAATGACAGCTCCAAGAAATGCTTCAAGGGAAAGGCCAGAAAATACATATATAAGAGCAGCAACCAGTGTAGCAGAAGATATAACGGAATCAAGAAGTGCATCTTTTCCCGAATTTACCAAAGAGTCAGAGTTCACTTTTTCTCCTGTTTTTTTCACATATAATCCGAGACCTATCTTCACAAGAACAGCAACACCGACAATAATAAGTGAAATTGCAGAGTATTCAGGAGTGCTGGGGTTAACTATCTTCTTGATAGATTCCACAAGTGAAGTTAAACCTGCATATAAAACGATAGCAGCTATAATAAGTGAACTCAGATATTCTATCCTGCCATATCCGAAAGGATGCTTTTTATCGGATTCACGTCCAGCAAGTTTTGTTCCAATAATTGTTATTACAGAACTTAGTGCATCAGAAAGATTATTTACTGCATCAAGCGTAATTGCGATCGAATGACTTATGACTCCTATCACTGCCTTGAATGTTGCAAGGAACACATTAGCCAATATCCCGATCACACTAGTGTGAACGATTATCTTACTTCGTTTTTCTGCTTCAGAGTATTGCATTTTTTAAAGTCCTTCCTGTTTAAGTTTATACTATGATTAGCTCCGTTTGTTTTTGCACCAGAAATGCCACTTTGGAGCTGGAGGCATAGGTTCGTGATTTAAGAGTGCCTTTATTACTCTGCGGTGAGTAAAGCAGCAACATACGCACACTGCACAGATAACTAATAAAATAATGATACCTTTCATAATATTTTCCTCCTTTTTATCCGTTGATCATCTTCTGTACCAGTTCACGCTTTTCATAGAGAACACAACCTCCGCTATGGTCTTCCAGCAGATAACCTTCATCTCTCAGCTTTCTAAACAGCGGTGAATTTATCGCCTCTTTCAAAGAGCTGTTTCTAACATTGATGTCTGAATAAGGTGAGAACGGACAAGGTTCTGCACCTCCGTGGGAATTGATATGGAAGAAGCCTCTTCCTGCGGCAACACAGCCGCCTGAGCTTTTTTCATCGCCTGGGAACGATATGTAAACCATTTCTGGGTGAGTTTCCCTCAACTGTATTATCTCATTTTGTAAATACTCACGCTCTGAATCTGAAGGAGCAAGCTCACTGCTCTCTTCAGTCACAGGGACATACTCCACAAATATGATCACTTTACAGCCTTTTTCCGAAAGACTGTTCAAAAAAGCTTGTGAGGTAACTTCCTTGTAATTCCTTGTAGTGACCGTAACGGAAGCACCAAATATCAGTCCACGCTTTTTAATCTCGTTCATATTGGCAATC
>NZ_JAGCFH010000227.1 GCF_017650195.1 Ruminococcus sp.
AAAAGGCGCATAACAACGATATTATCACAGAGCATATTATTACGCTTCGAAAACTCTTGAAAACCCTCATCGCTGAAAGTGCGGGGAATATTATCAGTGCCGATATGAGAAGAGAGCCTACGAAGTTCATTGCTACTACTATTATTACTGCGATAACTACTGCTATGAGCAGGTTGTACATATCTGAGCGCACACCCGTAGCCTTAGCAAAGCTCTCGTCAAAGGTTACTGCAAATATCTTGTTATAGAATACAAGAAATACAGATACTACGATAACTGACATAACTATGCATATCCATACATCGGCAGGCTTTAATGTGAGTATTGCTGTTGAGCCGAAAAGGGTGCTACAAACGTCGGCTGTGACGTTGCTTGAGGTTCTGCCGTTGCCTTTCTGAGCAGCTATATTCATCATCATATAGCCAAGTGCGAGAGCTCCAACAGATATCATTGCAACTGCTGCATCACCCTTTATCTTTGTATTGTTTCCTGTCCTGAGGAGCAGTACTGCGGAAATGATGGTGATAGGCATGATTATGAGCATATTGTTTGTGACGCCAGTTATTGTGGCGACTGCCATTGCACCAAAGGCCACGTGTGAAAGTCCGTCGCCGATGAAGGAGAAGCGCTTCATTACAAGGGTAACTCCGAGGAGTGATGAGCAGAGGGCGATAAGAAGTCCAACGATAAGGGCGTATCTCACTGCAGGAAGCTGAAAGTAAAGTTGAAGCTTGTCAAACATCTCACTCATTTTCCTCACCTCCCATTACAGAAAGGAAGGCATGACCTATCTTGCTGGTCATGTAGTCCTCTTTGGTGCCAAAAAACAGCTGCTTTCTGCCAATGTGGAGTATATGGGAGGCATATCTTACAGCTGCGTTCATATCGTGGGATACCATGATGACGGTTATCTTGTCCTTTTTATTGAGACTGTCGATAAGCTCATACATCTCGTTGGTAGCCTTGGGGTCAAGACCTGTTACAGGCTCGTCGAGAAGTATCATTTTTCTTGCGGCGCAAAGCGCTCTCGCAAGGAGAACACGCTGCTGCTGTCCGCCAGAAAGCTCGCGGTAACAACGTTTTGTCAGGGGCTCGATGTCAAGTCTTCTCATCATATCATGAGCAAGCTTCTTTTCTTTCTTACTATAAAAAGGACGAAGACCGCAGCGGTTCATGCAGCCTGATAGCACTATCTCACGAACAGAGGCAGGGAAGTCACGTTGTACAAGGGTCTGCTGAGGCAGATAGCCTATCTCATTCTTTCCGACTTCGCCACAGAGGTCTATTTTTCCGCTTAGAGGCGGCTTAAGTCCAAGGAGTGCCTTGATAAGCGTACTCTTTCCAGAGCCGTTCTCACCGACGATACAAAGATAATCGCCGCTACTGACGGTAAAACTCAGATCTTTTGTAATAACGTCCCCCTCATAGCCGAGTGATACGTTCTCGCATTTTAATAATGCACCCATTCAGTCAAGCACCTTCTTTACAAGATCAGTTACATTACAAATAGTATGCTGTTCAGCTTTCAAAGACCGTAAGAGAAGCAGCTGCAATTGTCGCAGCTGCTGTATGATTAACTGTTCTATTGACAGACTTGCCTTAAATGCTCTCAGCAATTGAATTTGATAATCATTTTCAAATCATATTATACTTTATTTGAACTCATATGTCAATAGCTGTATGTAAATTTCATGCAGATTTTACTGATATGGCCACAGGGACAAGATGAAAAAATGATGATATTTTCAGCGGTATACTTGACAATATATATCTTTTAATGTATAATAACTTTGTAAATTTGATATAGGGGGGCGGTATTATGCCAAAAAACTCAAAAGACAAAGAGCTTGACAAAATGTACAAGGATCTCCTTGAAACAAGGGATAGCGCTCGTGCTTCTTCCAAAGATGAAGGAAATCGTTTGCTGAAATTCTTTGTGGGACTGCTCATGCTGGGCGGCGGCTTATTCATGATATTCCAGAATATTGAGGTCTCAAGTTCATGGGGCTACGGCGGATACTTTTTCAGGATTGGTGGCTTTGGTCTTCCAAACGGACTGATAATGCTTCCCATCATTATAGGTATCGCAATGCTTTTCCTTATGGACAGAAAGATATTCGGCTGGGTAGTACTTTCGATAGGAATAGTGACCGTTCTTCTCAGCGTAATGATGACGACTCACCTCAGATGGCGCTCGACCAATGCTTATGTGTTCATAATCATGTTCGGACTTGTAGCTGCCGGAGGAGGACTTGTGCTCAGAGAGCTTTTCAGAAAGAACTGAATAAAAGCAGGATCGCACCATTGTGGTACGGTCCTTTTTTATTTCCACGAAATATTGTAAAGTGTGACTTCATGCGCTCCGAGAGCGGCGGCATTGTCGATATTTCCAAGCTGGAACTTTATATCCGCTGACATGTCGCTCTCAAAGGTGACATCAAAGCTGAAATGCTTCTTCTCGGGTGATAATTCCACTTTTTCGTTGAGATACCTCGTATAGGAGCTGTCCTCGGCTGTGACTATCATACATCTCGGAACTGTTGAGCTCGCGTCAAATTCAAGGGTATGTTTTTCGCCTGCCCTTACCTCTTTGCCGTATAGTAGTCCCATTACTGCATATTCCAGCTCCCCGGCGTTCCTGATATCTATGACGGTGTAGCCTTCCTTATTGGCCACGGAAGCTTCTGCGCCTTCTATATAATTGTCAAGGACAAGCGAGCTTATCTCAGTGGGAGCAAAGTCGGAATCCTTCTTTTCATAGACGCGGACGTAGTCTATATCGAAGTGCTTCTCGCCGTCCGCAAATATACCGGGTTCTGCATAAATGCCGTCTACGCCGTCGAAATGTCCGCCAACAGCAAGATTCAGTATTAAATAGAAATTCTGGTCAAAGGGAGCAGGATAGCTGAAGCCATCGGAGTACCATTCGGTCTGTGTGCTGTAAAGTATATTGTCAACGTACCAGCGTATCTCTCCGCGGTCCCATTCAATACTGTAGATATGCCAGTTTTTCGAGCTGTCTCCCTCAGGGAAATCATAATTATTTGTGAGGTAGGTGTTTGCAGGCCATGTACCGCCAAAGTGTATGGTTCCACATATCTTCTCAGGAGTGCTGCCCCAGCCTTCCATAATATCTATTTCTCCTGATGAAGCCCAGCCACCGTAGACACTGTCTTCAGGAAGCATCCATATGGCCGGCCACAGGGATTTTCCAGAGTCGCAACGTGCCCTTACTTCTATCTTTCCACCGCAGACTGAAAACTTATGCTGTGTATTTATACGGGCTGAGGTATAGTCGTAGCTGCCCTGCTTTTCGTCCGTCCAACTCTCTTTGCGAGCTGCGATAGTGAGTACGCCGTCTCTGACAGTGGTATTCTGAGTGGTATAGAATTCCTGCTCGTTGTTTCCCCAGCCGTTGGTGACATAGTTGCCGCTGTCGTCGAGCTTCCAGTTGCCGAGCTCGTAGGACCATTTGCTCAGGTCAAGCTCATTGCCGCTGAATTCATCGCTCCATAGTAACGTGTAGCCGTCTTCTTGATATGTCTCAACTGTGCTTCCGAGAAGAAAGCAACTGAGACGCTGGAGTTCTTCTGCGGAAGCTCCGCTTTTTCGTGCGCGTATCATATCAAATATATCAACGATGCCGTCGCTGTTAAAATCGATATCCGAACTGCCGCCTGCTATTGCAGCCGCAGGGAGCGAGGCGAGCAGCACTGCCGTCGCTGCAATAATTTTAAGTATCTTCATAGCTGCCTCCCTATTGTTTCGGCAGTACACTGCCGCTAGTTTACGACATGATTTTAACACAAATAACAGTCTGTGTCAAGCTGAAAAAGCCTGTTTTATGTGCAAATGAACTACTTTTGGTGTGGATTTTACGGTTTTTTGACTGCATTTCGGCGAGTTTTTGCCATTTCTCTTGAAATTGCTGAAAGTCCGTGATATAATGTTCCATGTCGGAGTCAGAACTTTTTTTGGCTTATGCCTTGAAAAACAGAAATTTGCTCCGTATACTTTATATTGGAATAATTATGATCTTATGGAGGTCTGTTTATGAAAAAGTTAATCACATCGGCAGCAGTATGTTCAATTGCGCTGTGCGCGCTTGTTTCATGCGGCGACAAAAGCTCCAAGAAGAATGGCGATATTGTTGGAAAATGGTCAATGAGTGGCATAGAGAATTCAGGCATTGAAGACGGCGGATTGATATTCAAGGCTGATGGAAAGGGTTCTGTTTTTGAAGATACCTCTTCTATCCTTCACTTTGAGAGCGAGGGCTTCAATATAGGAGGTACTGTTATCTCGGATAATTACATCAAGGAGGACGGCGACAATCTCGTTGTTGATATCGAGGGAAAAGAAATGCTCGATATGACAAGGCTTGAAGGCAGAGATGGCAAGGACGGTTTGTATTCACTCAAGGGTGGTATGCTTTATACAAGTATCGTTGAAAAAATGAGCGCTAACGGTAGCTTTGACGAGAACAACCTTGATATCACTATAGATTTTGACGGAGCTCACAGCGAGGTCATCTTCAACAATATATTTACATATACCACTAAGAAGGACAAGCTGACTATTTCGGGCTTCTCAGGCTTCCTTAAGGAAGACAGCGATTCTGCCGCAGCTAACGGAGGCTCTATCACAGCTGATTATAAGATAAGCGGAAATACTCTTTCAATAATTGATTCAAAGGGAACAGAAACCCTTACGAGAGTACAGTAATAAAAAAGCCATAAGAAGTTTGCCCCGCCCCCTGTCTACTTGTCAGGGGGCGGGGCAATTCTTTATGGCTTTTGTTTTTTTATCCGTTAATATATGCCACTATGGGCTTAATGTATTTTGGATCGGTACTGTCGAAGGAGTGTGATATATATTCAGCTCTTTCAGTATCTATTTCCGAGTGGCCCTTCTTGCTTTTTAACATGGCGACGTAGGTTTTCATCAGCACTCTTGGGGCGATGGACATTTTTTCGTATGCCAGACCGCCCTCGCAGTAGAAAGCCTTTGCGTACTGCTTCTGTTCATCGGTGAGGGCTTTGTCAAGAAGGGTTTTTACGCCCGAAAAGTCTGCAGGACTCGAACCTACGCAGAACATGGCAAGTTTTTTGTTTTTCCAGTTAAGTATATGCTTAGTAAACCAGTCAGCCTTGTTTATTTTTTCAACCGAAACCCAGCCACCGTATATAACAGCGTCATACTGGTCAAAGAAGCTGTCTTCCTTTTTTAAAGCTTCTTTTAATGTCATAATATCTGCGTTGAGTTCTTTTGAGAGCCATTCGGCGTATTTCTGAGTGAAACCTGTTTGTGAAGAGTATACTACGATTGTTTTCATAATTATTACCTCAGTATTTATGGGGGTATAGTGTGTTTATATAGCTGAGAACGCCTGCCTTAAATCGTCGATGATGTCGTCTACATTTTCAAGACCAACGGACAGTCTTATAAGACCTCCGTTTATGCCACAAGCAACCAGCTGCTCGTCAGTAAGCTGACGGTGAGTTGCGCTTGCGGGGTGGAGAACGCAGGTACGAATATCTGCAACGTGTACCTCGTTTGAAGCCAGCTTGAGAGAATCCATAAATTTAATGGCAGTATTTCTGCCACCTTTGATTATGAACGAGATAACTCCGCTGGTGCCGTCGGGGAGATACTTCTTTGCGAGCTCGTGATACTTATTGCTTGCAAGAGCAGGATAATTAACGGATTCAACGTGTTCGTTGGATTCGAGGAATTCAGCGACCTTAAACGCGTTCTCGCAGTACTGCTTCATACGAATATGGAGTGTCTCGAGACCAAGATTAAGGTAGAATGCTGACTGAGCCGAAGGATAGCAGCCAAAGTCTCTCATGAGCTGCATTCTTGCCTTTATTATGTATGCAGCCTTACCGTAAGTCTTTGTATAGACCGTTCCGTGATAGCTCTCGTCAGGCTCTGTGAATTCTGGGAACTTGCCGTTTGTCCAGTCGAAATTGCCTGAGTCAACGATAACTCCACCGCCCTGAACAGCATGACCGTCCATGTACTTTGTTGTGGAGTGGACGATTATATCGGCTCCGTACTCGAATGGTCTGCAAAGTATAGGGGTTGGGAAGGTGTTGTCTATGATGAGTGGAACACCGTTCTCATGAGCTATCTTTGCGAATTTTTCGATATCGAACACTGCAAGTGCGGGATTAGCAAGAGTCTCACCGAATACAGCTTTAGTATTTGGCTTGAATGCTGCTCTGATCTCGCTTTCGGGAGCGTCTGCGTCAACGAATATGCACTCAATACCCAGCTTTTTGAGGGTATAGGCGAAGAGATTTACAGTGCCGCCGTATATCGTAGCGGCTGAGATGAAGCTGTCTCCTGCCTTGAGGATATTCAGGAGTGAAAGGAGAGAAGCAGCCTGTCCGCTGGAAGTACACATTGCTCCGATACCGCCTTCGAGGGCGTTGATCTTTTCCTCAACAGCCATAACTGTGGGGTTCTCAAAGCGTGAATAGATAAGGCTTTTTGTGGGGTCGTCGAATACAGCCGCAACATCATCTGTTGAATCGTAAACATAAGTGGTGCTTTGTACAATAGGTACGACTCTCGGCTCGGTATTCTTTGGGGTGTAGCCTGCGTGCAGGCATTTTGTTTCGATCTTCATTGGTGGGGTACCTCCGTTTATTATATTACTGAGCTTTCCTGTTAACTATCCGTTGCACCTTCGGTACACAGAATTCGAGGACTGCACAGTATTTGTCAATAATAGTGATTATGTATGTTTCTTTGTATTTCGGCATAGATCTTGTCGCGGGCCACATGTGTTTTTCTATCATGTCCCGTTCTAGATTTGTGATATCGGTCACCTTCGCAGCGTTCGCGCAGGCCTCTATTGAATGCTTCCTGCTGTGTGAAGCCTGACCCTTTGACCTTGAGGAGTTGTACTCTCTGCGGTCATAGTAGAAAAGGTCGTGGAGAAGTCCTGCTCTTGCAGCCGAACGGGCATTGAGACTGAACCTTCTGCACACTATGTAACTGTAGTACGAAACGTTCAGACAGTGCTGAAAACGGGTCGTGGAAACATGGTGGGTTATGTCTTTGAGCTTCTGAAGCTGCCGACATTCTATGATATCTTTTACGCAGTCATAGTAGCAGTTCGCGGTGAGCTCCTTTGAAGAGCATATAGCTTTTAGCATAAGTCTGGCCTCCTTATATAATGATATCCCTCTCATTATACGGTTTTGCCGTTATGAATATTATACAATATAATCAAGTGAAAATCAATATTAATTCCAAAAAAACTATAGACTTTACGCGAAACAGAGTGGAACAGGCAGGTGATGAACAGGGGATTGTTGAGAAAAATATAGTCAGTATGCACAAACTTCAGTTGAAAATTTGTGCGCTGGGGATTAAAACGAAGAAATTTGCAAATTCACAGCAATAAAGTATTGCAAAATAATAACAGTAGTGCTATAATCAATAATGTACTGCGGTCAATGCAGAATTTAACAAAGGAGGTTTTTTAACAATGGCGTTAAAAAATCAGTATCTTATCGATTTATTAGAAACAGTTAAGAAGAGAAATCCCGGCGAGCCAGAGTTTATACAGGCAGTTACAGAAGTTCTTGAAACACTTCAGCCTGTTGCTGAGAAGAGACAGGACCTTATCGACGCAGGTGTTTTCGACCGTATCGTAGAGCCTGAGAGACAGATCATGTTCCGTGTTCCCTGGGTTGACGACAACGGCAAGGTACAGGTAAACAGAGGTTTCAGAATACAGTTTAACTCTGCTATCGGACCTTACAAGGGCGGTATCAGACTTCACCCCTCAGTATACCTTGGAATCATCAAGTTCCTCGGCTTTGAGCAGGTATTTAAGAACAGCCTTACAACACTTCCTATGGGCGGCGGCAAGGGCGGTTCCGACTTTGACCCCAAGGGCAAGAGCGACGGAGAGATCATGCGCTTCTGCCAGAGCTTTATGACAGAGCTTTGCAAGCACATCGGCGCTGACTGTGACGTTCCTGCTGGTGATATCGGAACAGGCGCAAGAGAGATCGGCTTTATGTTCGGTCAGTACAAGAGAATCCGTAACGAGTTTGTTGGCGTTCTTACAGGTAAGGGTCTTACCTATGGCGGTTCACTTGCAAGAACTGAGGCTACAGGCTACGGACTCTGCTACTTCACAAATGAGATGCTTGCTGCTAACGGCAAGAGCTTCAAGGGTCAGACAGTTGTTATCTCAGGTTCAGGTAACGTTGCTATATACGCTACAGAGAAGGCTACACAGTACGGTGCTAAGGTAGTTACTGTTTCAGACTCAAATGGTTATATCTACGATCCCGACGGAATCGATCTTGATCTCGTAAAGCAGATTAAGGAGGTTGAGCGCGGTCGTATCAAGGAATATATCGGCAGAACTTCACACAAGAACGCTGAGTATCACGAGGGTAGCGTTTGGACACTCAAGTGCAACGCAGGCAGCATCAAGCTTGACATCGCTCTTCCCTGCGCTACACAGAATGAGATCAACGGCGACGGTGCAAAGGCTATCGTTGCTAACGGCGGCTACGCTGTAGCTGAAGGTGCTAATATGCCTTCAACTCCTGAGGCTATTGAGACATACCTTTCAAATGGTGTTCTCTATGGTCCTGCTAAGGCTGCTAACGCTGGCGGCGTTGCAACATCAGGTCTCGAAATGAGCCAGAACAGTGAGAGACTCAGCTGGACATTTGAAGAGGTTGACGAGAAGCTCCACGGCATTATGAAGTCTATCTTCAAGGCTTGCGATGAGGCTGCTAAGGAGTACGGCATGGCTGGCAACTACATGGCAGGTGCTAACATTGCAGGCTTCCTCAAGGTTGCTGAAGCAATGAAGGCTCAGGGCTGCGTTTGATAATAACTGATAGTGACTCATCAGTAAGAGCAGTAAAGTAAAAAAATGTCTCCCGTTGTGCTAACCGACGGGAGACTTTTTGTATAATGCACAATTAAGTATATGCCAAATTGGTGAAAACATAGAATTTTACTATTTAGACAATTATTATTCTGTATAAGGTTGAAATATGTGCAAAGTGTGATATAATATAAAATGTAGTTATTTTATCAATTATTGTAGTAAGAATTTTGCCATGGGGGTAATCAGCTAATGAAAAAAACTATAATCACTATCGAAAGACAATACGGAAGCGGTGGTAGCAACATCGGAAAGCTTGCTGCGGAAAAGCTCGGCATCAGCTGCTACAACAGACAGATACTTGAAATGACCGCGGAAAGATGCGGTATTGCTCCCGAATATCTCGAAAATGCAGAGGAGAACGTGCCAACAAGCTTCCTCTATTCTCTGTTGTTGTCTGCAAATCCTGCAAGGACTATGGAAGAGAATCTTCCTCTTTCAGATAAGGTATTTCTTATGGAGAGCCGTATCATAAACGAGATAGCCGAAAAGGAAAAGAGCTTCGTTATCGTGGGAAGGTGTGGAAGCTATATCCTTGAAGACAAGGGGTGCTTCAACGTGTATATCTATGCTGACCCGGAGTTCCGTGTGAAGCGAGCTGTTACAGAGTATGGTGTAGGCGAGGGCAAGGCTGAGTCTGTAATGAAAAAGGCGGATAAACGCCGTGAAACTTTCTATAACGTCAATACTGGAAGAGTATGGCATGACAAGGATCAGTATTCTCTATGCCTTAACAGCGGAGTGCTTGGCGATGAGCTCTGTGCGGATATAATAGTAAAGGCTTATCAAGAATACAATGAACGTTTTAAGGACTGATAAAGTATAAAGAAGCTCCTTTGCGGTAGAATAACCGTAAAGGAGCTGTTTTTCATGTGCGTTGTTCTTATCCGTTCGGTAATGCTTTATATATTGGTTATATTCGCCGTGAGACTAATGGGGAAGCGTCAGCTCGGGGAACTACAGCCCTCGGAGTTGGTAATAACCATACTTGTATCGAATATTGCCACCCTTCCCATTGAAGATGTGGATATTCCGATTATGGTGGGGGTTACGCCAATTCTGGTGCTGGTCTGCTTTGAGGTGATAATATCTTGGGCTGACATGCATTTTCCAAAACTGAGAAGACTTATATCTGGAAGCCCAAAGATAGTTGTGCGTGGTGGTTGCATCGAAAGGGATATTCTTAAGGAACTGCGTTTTTCGGTGGATGATCTCCTTATGGCTCTGAGAAGCAAGGATATATTCGACCTTGACGAAGTACAGTACGCGATTGTGGAAACTACAGGCAGCATATCCGTAATGAAGAAGCGGTCCGCAGAATCACCTGTTCGGAGCGATATGGGTATCTACGCTGAAAACAGTGATCCGCCGGTGCTGATAATCTCGGATGGTAAATTCATAGTTGAAGCAATAAGGTCGGTGAAGTACAGTATGAGCGCTGTTGAGATACTTCTTGACGCAAACGGTATTAGTCTGGCTGAAGTGTTCATAATGACCGTGGAAAGCTCGGGAAGGTGTTTTGTTGCGGATATAAATGGGAGTATGCCGAAAATCTTATATCTCAGAGGTACAGAGAATGACAAGAGTTAGGATAAGCTTAGGAGTGCTTCTGCTTCTTGTGGTCACAAGTACTTTTACAAGTCTGTGGGTGAACCGCCGCTGTGGAGCGATGCTCGATGATATAAACAAGCTTGGAATTATAGCTGAAAACGGTTACAGCGAGGAGCTTGCTGGATTGGCTGAGAAACTGAATGAAGAGTGGGAGAGTTTCAGGAGCAGAGCTTCCGTACTGGTGAAATATGACAAGTTGGTGGAGATAGACTGTCTTTGTTCGCGGATAGTTCAGCTTTCTGACGAGGATAACGAGGAATTCACCGCAGAGCTGGCAGAGCTTAGGGATATGCTTGAAATGCTGAAAAGCGGTGAAACTCCGAAGCTTTCAAGCGTGTTATGAGTTGAGAATTGACAGTAGAGAGTTGAAAGCTGTGGCGAGGTATTAAAAAAGGGGCGAAATTACTCCGCCCCTTAGTTTATTAGTTTAATATGTTCATGCCGTATTGCTCCTGATTGTTAAGATCTTGAGTTGTGTCAATAATGTGTTTATCGCTTTTCAAGCCGTTTTCATTAAGAGATCTGCTCCAGCCTGTGCATGATATGGTTTGTTTTTTTATATCAGCATTAAATGAAATGTCAAAATCTGTGCAATCCCAGCAATTGTACTGATAGATATAAAAACGTATCTCTGTTTCATCGTGTTTAAGTGTGCAGCAGTATCTGCCATATTTGCCTGCACGTATTTTTATATGGCTGCCGCTCACATTGATTTTTTCTTTTTTTCCGTTGTGAGTACAAGAGAACTCGCAGTCTGAAAGCTTTATGTTCCTGTCGTCGATGGTTATAGAAACATTTCCTTTTATCCTGCTGAAAGGATAGATATAATTGAAAAATACTGACGGAGCGATAAATCTTAAAGCAGTTAAAGAAATAATAATGATAACAGCAAAAAATGATAATAACTTTATTAATTTTATCATTACCTTAAATCAAACGAACACTCAATCAACTTTCCACTCTCAACTTACTTTTCAAGTGTTCCGTGGGAGAGTGATTTCAGGTAAGCATTAATGAAGCCATCGATGTCGCCGTCCATAACAGCCTGTATATTGCCGTTTTCAAAGCCTGTGCGGTGATCCTTTACAAGGGTGTAGGGCATGAACACATAAGAACGTATCTGCGAGCCCCATGCTATCTGGTTTTGAACGCCCTTGATATCCTCGATCTTTTCGAGGTGCTCACGCTCCTTAATCTCAATGAGCTTTGAACGGAGCATCTTCATGGCGTAATCCTTGTTTTGGTATTGGCTTCGTTGTGTCTGACAGGAAACTACGATACCGGTAGGCTTATGGATAAGACGTACAGCAGAGCTGGTCTTATTTACCTTCTGTCCGCCTGCGCCGCTTGAACGGTAAACCTCCATTTCGATATCCTCAGGACGTATATCTACCTCGATAGAATCGTCTATTTCAGGCATAACTTCAAGAGCTGCAAAGGATGTGTGTCTTCTTCCGGAAGCGTCAAAGGGGGAGATACGCACAAGTCTGTGAACTCCTGATTCGGACTTCATATAGCCGTATGCGTTGTCACCCTCAATTAGTATGGAAGCTGACTTCATACCTGCGTCGTCACCGTCGAGATAGTCAAGTAACTCAACCTTGAAGTCGTGACGCTCAGCCCAATGATTGTACATACGATAGAGCATCTCCGCCCAGTCCTGAGCCTCAGTACCGCCTGCGCCTGCGTGGAATGTGAGGATAGCGTTTGCGTTGTCGTACTCGCCTGTTAGGAGCGTAGAGAGCTTTTCGTCCTCAAGTTTGGTCTTGAACGCTTCGGACTCGCTCTTTATCTCTTCAATGTCGCTCTCATCGTCGGCTTCTATGGAAAGCTCGATAAGAGTGATTATATCCTCAAGATTATCGTTGAGCTTGTTGAACTTTTCAATCTTTCTTTCAAGGGATTTCTGCTCCTTCAGCACCTTCTGGGAGTTTTCAAGGTCGTCCCAGAAGCCGTCCTTGGCAGTCTCATCGCCAAGCTCCGCAACTCTTTTCTTTGCGGCTTCTATATTCAGAACGTCTGCAAGCTCCGCCATTTCCTTGCGGTAGCCGGTCATTTCGACTCTGAGTTCGTCAAGTATTATCATAGCTTCAAATCCTTTCAAACATAATTACATATATTATACCATGTTTTAAGTCTAAGTGCAAGGGGAAAATCTGATTTTTTCGCAGACTTTGAAAAGCCCTTTGTTTTAAGAGAATAGCGAGTTGAGAGCAGTGAATAGTGTAGGAGCAGATATTATCAGCCTCTACTATTTTCTACTCTCTACTTACTGATAACTTTTTCTTGACAAACGCAGATTTATCGTGTATAATAATAAAGTATTCAAAGGCGATGATGAAGAGGAGTACGCAGGGAACCAGATTTTCAGAGAGCTGCCGGGTGGTGAAAGACAGTATGAAGGATCTGCGGAAGTAGCTTCGGAGCTTCGCGTGCCAACGGCTCAGGCTCAGTAGTATGCGGCGTGTTCCTCACGTTACAGGGGAAGAGGTTTTGCGACCTCGCAGAGTGCGGGATCATATTCCCGAATTCAGGTGGTAACACGGACTATAGTTCGCCCTGAACCTTAACGGTTCGGGGCGTTTTTTAATTTGTAATGCTTAATTCGCAATTCGTAATTAATGCGTCTCCTGTTGGAGACGGATAAGAATTATTATTTGATCTGTGAGCGGAGCGAACACAACAATTACGCATTACGAATTTCGCATTAAACATCCTGTTTATTATCCCTGAATATTCAATCAGACTGAAAGGAAGATCATAATGGCAAAGGAACTTGCAAAGGCTTATAACCCCAAGGACTTTGAGGATCGTATTTATGCGGCATGGAACGACAAGGGTTGCTTCCGTGCAGAGGTTGATCCCAAGAAAACTCCCTACACTATAGTTATACCACCTCCGAACATAACAGGACAGCTCCATATGGGACATGCTCTCGACGAGACATTACAGGATATCCTTATCCGCTGGAAGAGAATGAGCGGCTACAGTACATTGTGGCTCCCTGGTACTGACCATGCTGCTATCGCTACAGAGGCTAAAATAGTTGAGGCTATGCGCAAGGAAGGCGTTACAAAGGAGGATCTCGGACGTGAGGGCTTCATGAAGCGTGCATGGGAGTGGAAGAAACAGTACGGTGGACGTATCGTTGAACAGCTCAAGAAACTTGGCTCTTCCTGCGACTGGTCACGCGAGCGCTTTACTATGGACGAGGGCTGCTCAAAGGCTGTAAAGGAAGTATTCATAAAGTACTACGAAAAAGGTCTTATCTATAGAGGCGAGCGTATAATCAACTGGTGTCCCAAGTGCCGCACATCGCTTTCCGACGCTGAGGTAACATATGAGGATCAGGCAGGTCATTTCTGGCACCTGCGTTACAAGATAAAGGACAGCGACGGATATCTAGAGCTTGCCACCACACGTCCCGAGACTCTTCTCGGCGATACAGCTGTTGCCGTAAATCCAAAGGACGAGCGTTATACGGCTCTTGTTGGTAAGACAGTGATACTCCCTATCGTTCACCGTGAGATACCTATAGTTGCGGATGACTATGTTGAAATGGACTTCGGTACCGGCGTAGTTAAGATAACTCCTGCTCACGACCCCAACGATTTTGAGGTTGGTCTTCGTCATAACCTGCCCGTTATCAACGTAATGAACGACGACGCCACTATCAACGATGATTATCCCGCATATGCAGGCATGGATCGATACGAGGCAAGAAAGAAGATAGTTGAGGATCTCGAAAAGGAAGGCGCTCTCGTAAAGATAGAGGAGTACAGCCATAACGTAGGTACCTGCTATCGCTGCGGAACTACTGTAGAACCTAAGGTATCAACTCAGTGGTTCGTTAAGATGCAGCCCCTTGCAGAGCCTGCTATAAAGGCTGTAAAGAACGGCGATACAAAGTTCGTTCCCGAGCGCTTCGACAAGATATACTTCCACTGGCTGGAAAATATCAAGGACTGGTGTATCTCACGTCAGATTTGGTGGGGACATCAGATACCTGCATTCTACTGTGACGAGTGCGGCGAAATGGTAGTTACAAAGGAGAGCAGTGCAGTTTGTCCCAAGTGCGGAAAGCCAATGAGACAGGACCCTGATACTCTCGATACATGGTTCAGCTCGGCACTCTGGCCCTTCTCGACTCTTGGCTGGCCTGAGAATACAGAGGACCTTAAATACTTCTACCCCACAAATACTCTTGTAACAGGATATGATATCATATTCTTCTGGGTAATAAGAATGATGTTCAGCGGTCTGGAGAACATGGGCAAGGTTCCTTTTGATACTGTCCTTATCCACGGTCTTGTACGTGACGCACAGGGACGCAAGATGTCCAAGTCCCTCGGAAACGGTATCGATCCTCTTGAAGTCATCAACGAGTACGGTGCTGACGCGCTCCGCTTCATGCTGGCTACAGGCAACTCTCCCGGAAACGATATGCGCTATATCGACGATAAGGTAAAGGCTGCTCGTAACTTTGCAAACAAGCTTTGGAACGCTTCACGTTTCATTATGATGAATCTCCCTGAGGACTTTGAGTTCAGTGGCCTTCCAGCAGAGCTTGAATTAGAGGACAAATGGCTTGTGAACAAGTTTAATCAGCTTGCAAAGGAAGTAGGCGAGAACCTTGAAAGATACGAGCTCGGCGTTGCTTCGCAGAAGATATACGACTTTATCTGGGACGTATTCTGCGACTGGTATATCGAGCTTACAAAGCCACGTATACAGGCAGGCGGCGAGACAATGGCAAAGGCTCAGGCTGTACTTGTATGGGCTATGCAGGGGATGCTTAAGCTACTTCACCCATTCATGCCTTTCATCACTGAGGAGATTTGGCAGGTACTCACAAACGAAAAGTCCATGATAATCCTCGAAACATACCCAACTTATGACGCTTCTATCGATTTCAATGCCGAGGAGAAGGCTTTTGAGAAGATAATCTCTGCTATCAAGGCTGTAAGAAATACACGTACAGAAATGAATGTACCTCCGTCGATAAAGGCTAAGCTCTTCATAGAGACCGCTGACAAGGAACTCTTCAATTCTTGTGCAGTATTCTTTGAGAAGCTCGCTTCTGCTTCATCTGTTGAGACAGGTGACAGGTTTGATATTGCTGATTCTGCAAACGCTGTTACAGACTCGGCACGTATATTCATTCCTATGGACGAGCTTGTTGACAGGGAAAAGGAGATAGCACGTCTTGAAAAGGAAAAGGCGAAGGTCCAGAAGGATATAGACTTCCTCAGCGGAAAGCTGAATAATCAGGGCTTTATCTCAAAGGCTCCCGCACAGCTTATAGATGCTGAAAAGGCAAAGCTAGCAAAGGCAGAGGAGAAAATGGCAAAGATAGAGCAGTCTATTGCAGCATTCAGAAAGTGATACAAATAAAAAAGCTCCCATTGTGGAGCTTTTTTATTTATAAGGAGTGTAAGAATGAAGATTATCAGTTATCTGTTTCGGATCTGTGCTTTTTGGAGGTCGTTTCCTCTTCGTCGCTGCTGTCGTCTTCGTCTTTCTCGGATTTACTGTTTTTCTTTGACTTTTCCGGTTCCTTCTCTTCAAGGGTTACCTCTACTGTCTTTTCTTCGCCATTTCTGACAAGTATTACCTCTACCTTGTCACCTGCGGATAAGGCATTAAGCTCAGCAATTAGGTCAGAGTCTGACTTTATAGTCTGACCGTTGAAGGAAACGATTATATCGTTTTCCTTTATGCCAGCCTTTTCAGCAGCACTGCCTTCATTGACTGTTGCTACAAATACACCTACAGGAAGATTGTACATTTTTGATGCAGTTTCTGTAACATTGCGGCAGGTGATACCTAGCTGAGCCTTTCCTGTAACATAGCCGAATTTCATAAGATCGTCTATGATACTTGCTGTTGCATTTGAAGGAATAGCAAAGCCTATACCTTCTATAGAAGCCTCAGACGATCCGTAAGATGATGACATCTTTGAAGAATTTATACCGATTACCTGACCGTACTTATTGATAAGCGGACCGCCGGAGTTTCCGGAGTTTATAGCTGCATCAGTCTGGATAAGGTTCATTGCCTTGTTATTTATTGTGATGTGACGACCGAGACCTGAGATCATACCGCCAGTAACTGTGTCCATAAGATCAAAGCCGAGAGGATTTCCTATAGCGATAACGGATTCGCCGAGCTTTAACTCGTCGCTGTTGCCAAATTCAGCAGCAGTAAGACCTGTTTCGTCTATCTTTAATACTGCAAGATCGCAGTCAATGTCATATCCAATTATCTCAGCATCGTAGGATTTTTCATTATCAAGGAGGACAGAAACGCTTGAAGCCTCATATGCACCATATTCGTTGTCATAGATAACATGGGCATTTGTTACAATATAGCCGTTTTCAGATATGATAACGCCTGTGCCTGTGCCCTTGTACTCCTGCTCAGAAGTACCGCTACTTCCGCTTCTGCCGTTGCCGTAGCCGAAATCAAAGCCTCCGAAGTCAAATCCATCAAAGCCAAAGTCAGAGAATGGATTAATTGACTGCTGTACTTCTAAAGTGAATGTGGACTCAACGCCTACTACAGAGGGAAGCACCTTTTCTACGACCTCCTCTGTGGAGAGAGTACTGCCGCCTATCGCCTCAGGCTTGATTATGCTTACTGCCTGAGATGCAAGAGATTCTCTTTTGCTCTCCTTTGTTGTTGTCTTGTTTTCCTCCTCGGTCTCTTCAGTTACAGAAGTGCTGCGGAGAGAGTTCTCACGTGAGAAAATACGATAGCCCTCGATGGAGCCTGCCGAAACTATACCCATTGCGACTACGAATGCAGATATCTTCAGGAATGAGTGCTTCTTTTCTTTCTTGGGCTCCTGCTGACTGTCAGTGCTGAAGCCATTGTATCCCTCAACATTTTTATTTTCATCGTTGTTATTGAAATTGTAATTATACTCACCCATAATATTCACTTTCCTTTTCGATTATTTTTTCTGAGGTTCTTCCTCAGCCTGTGATTATATTATATTCATCCTTTGTGATACTAATTTGCGGTATTTGTATAGCTTTTGAGAAGTTTTTGTGTATTTTTTTTCACATTTCTTCGCCCAATGTGAAAAATGTGAAAGCTTGATAACAGGCTAGATGGCTATATATCATGTTTTGCAGCATTACAGCTTCACCGTGAGGAGAAGTTTACGGAAAAATTTAAAAGCCTAAGCTTTTCACATTTCTCACATATTCGCATCTACGACAGATAAAACAAGAGTATGTCATTTATTCCAAGGCATATTTTTGTCCTTTCCGTATCTGAAAAATAAAGGACGACAAGTTTTTCTACATGCGGCTTGCTATTTTCGATAATGTATGGTATAATAAAAAATATTATTATATAAGGAAAGGAAATTTATGGACAGTTCAGATATATGGAAGATAGTTCTCGTCATTGCTATGATGATATTTTCAGCGCTCTTTTCGGGCACTGAGACTGCTTTTTCCAGTGTAAACAAGCTACGCCTCAAAAACTATGAGGCTCAGGGCAGCAAAAAGGCTAAAAAGGCTCTGAAGCTCGCCAATCGATTCGATGAGGTTCTGACTGCTGTGCTTATCGGCAATAATATCGTAAATATCGCCACATCATCAGTGAGTACACTTGTGTTCATAAAGCTGGTGGGAAGCAAAGGACCTGCTGTTTCAACTATAGTCATCACTGTGCTTGTGTTGATATTCTGCGAGGTGCTGCCAAAGTCTTACGCCAAGAAGAACGCGGAGAAACTTGCACTTGCATTTGCAACGCCGCTGACCTTCCTTGTAACTGTGTTCAAGCCTTTCGTGTGGCTGCTCAACAAGCTTTCGTCGGCTATATCCAAGGGTGACGTAGCTCCAAGCGTTACTGAGGACGAGCTAAAATATATGATTGACGAAATCGAGGAGCAGGGTGTTATTGAGGAGCAGGAGAGCGAACTGGTAAAGAGTGCTCTTGAATTTGATGAGATAACAGTAAATGAGATACTTATCCCGAGAGTTAAGGTCATAGGCGTTGAGCTGGGCTCTACTATCGACGAGATAAAGGAGCTTTTCAGTCGTGAGATGTACTCTCGTTTGCCTGTGTATGAGAAGAGCCTTGATGATATTAAGGGTATAATTACTAACAAGGCGTTCTTCAAGATGCTTATTGAGGGAGGCAGTGATATCACTCCTATTATACAGGAGGTACCGCATATTGCAGATACCAAGCTTATAAGCGAAGCTATGCGCGATATGCAACGCTCAAAAGTACACCTTGCCGTAGTTATTGACCAGTACGGTGGCACAAAGGGCATAGTTACCCTTGAGGACATAATTGAGGAGCTTGTTGGCGAGATATACGATGAGGATGACGAGATAGAGACCAATATAATGATGCTTGCTCCCGACAAATATGAGGTGGCAGGCGACATGAGCATAAGCGATATGCTGGAAATGCTCGACCTTGACGAGAATATGATAACCACGGATTATACCTCTGTTGGAGGCTGGGTGACCGATGTTATGGAACATATCCCCGAGGCAGGTGAAACTGCCGAGAGTGGTATCTTCCGTATCACAGTCGCTGAGGTCAACGAGCAGACTGTGGAAAAGGTAATAATTGAGGTTCTCCCTGTTGATGACAATGAGGAAGAGGACGATGATGAGGAATAAAAAAGGGACTGCAAAGCCCCTTTTTTATTTATTCTACTGTTCCTTCGCTTCTGCCGATAGTGAGGACAAAGCCTTTATTTATCGGCATAATGCCGTTGGGATCTACAGTTTTGACAGTATTGTCGGGAAGCGTTACGTTCCATGTCTGCTGAGTGAGATTGCGTAGAGCGTGCTTGCTAGGGTCCTTCTTGTTGCGGACTACCTCACCGATGATCTTGTGGAAGTCGCCTTCAGTATCGCTTGCCATGCCTTCGTACAGCTTGGCTCCTCCAAATGCAGGAAGATCAAAGCGCTTGAACTTTATACTTTCGGTGCAGGTCAGCTGACCGCCGCAGTACATGCAGCTTACAGAGTATTTTGGAGTGATGAATGTTTCCTTGCCGCAGTGAGGACAGGGAACTGTCTCACTCCTGAGTTTTACAAAGGCGTCAAGCCATGTCATTTCGATAACACGATCGTAAGGCGGCTTTACTGAATTCTTACCAAAGGACTGTATGAACAGGTCATGTATATAA
This sequence comes from Ruminococcus sp., assembly GCF_017650195.1. Lineage (GTDB taxonomy): Bacteria > Bacillota > Clostridia > Oscillospirales > Ruminococcaceae > Ruminococcus. The sequence continues at coordinate 19,710 of NZ_JAGCFH010000227.1, forward strand.
TCAGGGTATATCTTCCAGAAACGTAGTGTATTTGTATTCAGCTGATTGTTTGCAGCGTTGCGGTCGTCTTCTGGGTCGAGAACGAATACTGGATCGGAGCCGTAGAACTTCTTTTCAAGCTCCGGCGTCATACATGGTGGAGTGGAATATTTACCCTCCAGTGGGTGTTCGATAAAGAGCATACGGAAGAGTATCACTGCCAGCGAGAAACGGTCGGAACGCTTGTCTGGAGAGCCGCCGAGAACTACTTCAGGAGCCATATAGCGCTGTTTGCCGGCAATGCCGAAGTTCACGCCTCTCTCGGATACGTTGTCGTTGTCACAAATAAGCACGTCTCCGTTCTTCGGGTCTATAAAGAAGTTTCCGTTATTGAGGTCCTGATAGCTGTATCCGTCGTTATGTAGAGCGCGGAACCCTTCTATTATATTTATTGCAGCGTTGCAACGTGCGGTTATATTTGCGAAGCTCGCCTTCATACGGCGTGTTTTAGGGTCCCACAGCAGAAAGCGCGTCAGCTCCTCGTAGCCCGAGGGGCGAAGGGGCATTATATAACCGAAGGAGCCGTCTATCCAGTTGGAGAGCTCCTCAGGCCATAGAAAAGCCTTTGTAGGAGCACCTTTCTTTATATTCGCTTTCAGGTTCTCATAGAATTCCTGAGGATTCTTCATTTTTTCGACTGTGGACTTGTGGTACCATTTAAGAGCCATTTGCTTGCCGTTGCACTCAACTCTGTAGACGTTTCCCTGACCGCCGCCGCCGAGAAATTCAAGTATAGTGAAAGAGGAATTATATACTGTTTTACCTGTGAAGCCAACTTTGAGTTCTGCCATGATATGCTCCTTTCGCTTTTTTGATTAAAGGTTAGAAAACTCTTCGTTCTGCGGTTTTTTGTTTGAAGTGGTGGTATCATCAGCCGCAGTTGTGTTTTCGGATGGTATGCTGTTCTCTGTCGTTGCAGTCGATGCAGTTGGGCTGACAGCTACGGTATTTTGACAAAGCCAGTCGCACCAGTCGGAATAGTACATGGCCAGAACGTGCAGACCATCGCTTGTGATATCTGCTTGTAGAGCGCCATTTTCATCGTCGAATATGGGGTTTACATCTATATAGTATACCCGGCTGTTGTCAGCCATTGCCTGAAGATTGTCGTTGAGGGTGTTTATCCTCTCGTTGTTTATGACTGAATCCTCCTTGTATGAAGCAACATGGAGATTTGCTTGTAAATAGATGATAGCGTTTGGCTGTGCCTCTTTGATGCCGTCAAGGAAACGTCTGTACTTTGCGGTGGTGCCTTCTATATCGTTCCCTATTTCGTTTACTCCGAGCATCACGTATATCTTGGCATACTGCTTCTTGCGGAGTTTGTCCCACGCCGTCATATTGTCTACAGTTGAATCATCTATGCGTGATACCATAAGACCCTTGTCGCAGAAATAATCCGCGTTTTTCAGTGTGCCGTAGAGTTTTATGCCGACTGTACGCGAGTCACCGATGAACAGTGCGTCGTCGAAATACTCCATGCCGCTTGTTACGAAAATGCTCTGCGAAGTAACAGGCTCCGTAGTCTGTTCCGCGGTAGCCGTTTCAACGTCTGAGGCAGGCTGCGCTTCTGTAGTTCCCTGCTGAGCGTCGGTAACTTCGGAAGGATGAGTTGCAGCAACAGTTTCCTTTGCCGCCATCTTCTGCTTTTTTATCTCGCTGTTATTCCATATCTGCTTATATATGAACGGCGAAGCGACAAAGCAGGTTATAATAAGTATCACTGTATATATACATTGTTTTAACTTGCTCAATTTTTTCTCTCCTTAAAATCTGAAATACATGAAGGGATCGTCAAGTCCCTTGTACATACAGTAAACGGAAGCCCAGAATACTGCAAGCAGGGCGATGACAGTGATAAAGGAATTCTTTATTTTCTTGTACAGTGCTTCTGGCAGCCTTGTTGAGAATATAAGTGCTGCTGCGAAGTATTTCCAGTAATCCTTCCAGTACTCTTTATAGTCTCCCTCCATTACTGCGTAGGTCTTCTGCGGCAGGAATGGGAGAAGTCTCTTAAAGTATATACCCAGCTCATGAAAGTCAGTTATTGCGAATATCAGCCATGTAAGCGGTATGATAAGCAGCATATACGCATGACCGAGGGGCTTTATTTTATTGAGTGTCTTGCCTGTCCAGAACTTCTCGCTCATTATTATAAGGAACAGTACCATTCCCCACAGAATGAAATTCCAGCTGGCGCCGTGCCACAGACCGGTGAACAGCCATACTATAAAGGTGTTGAATACCATTCGCTTGCTGCCCTTGCGGTTTCCTCCGAGGGGGATATATATGTAGTTCTTGAACCATGAGCCCAGAGTGATATGCCAGCGTCTCCAGAACTCCGTCATTGTCAGTGACATATAGGGGTGGTCAAAGTTCTTGGGAATATCGAAGCCCATTACTCTTCCAAGCCCTATTGCCATGAGGGAGTAGCCGCAGAAATCGAAGTAAAGCTGGAATGAGTAGGCGAATATACCAAGCCACGCAAGACGTGAGGACACGCTTTGGTAGCCTATCATGGCGATATCGCTCCACAATCCGCCTATCTGATTAGCAATGAGCACTTTGTAGCCGAGACCTATAGTGAAGGTCTTGAGACCGTCCTCAACTCTGTGTATCGCATGGGAGCGGCTTTTGAGCTCCTTTGCAACGTGATCGTAGGTCACTATGGGACCTGCGATGAGCTGAGGAAACATGGTTATGTAAGCACCATAGTTTATCAGGTTCTTTTCGGCTTTAGCTTTTCCTCTGAAAACGTCTATTATGTAGGAGACGTTCTGGAAGGTGTAGAAGCTGATACCTATGGGGAGTATGATATCCTTTACGGTAAAGCTCTGGTGGAAGAAATGATTGATATTCTCGGTGCCAAAAGTCCAGTACTTGAAGAATATCAGCCACCAGAAGTTGAAGAGTATGCCGAAGGTTAGCCAAAGCTTTTTAGTGTATCTGCTGTGCTCTATGAACTGTCCGACGATGAAGTTGAGTAGGACAGTGAGCAGGAAAAGCAGAATGTAGACAGGTCTTTTTACGCCGAGACTGTAGAAAACAACGCTTCCGGTGAAAAGCACGAAATTCTTATACTCTTTCCTTACAGCCGCGTAAGCTATCATAAAAACAGGCAGGAATATAAATATAAATTCCAAGCTGCTGAATACCAAATATATCACCCTTTAGTTAATTCATTTGTTAGAGCTCATGCTGATTTGTGTGCCTGTAAAATTAGCGGAAAATAGCATTATAAAAACTCATACATTAATATTTTACACGTTTGTCAATTGAATGTCAATACCTTTGGGATAATGTAGCAATTTGCAGTAAATCGCCGCTTGTAAATTATCAGTTATTAGTGATTAGTGATTAGTAGGGGACACCACCCACGACATCACGAGCCGTTAGGTGGTAGAGCAGTGTACCATCACACTTGTTTTACACAATAAATAACATGAAGGTTTTTAGTGAATTTGATATCACATGACTTCCATAAGCAAAAAACCTCAGCATTTCTGCTGAGGTTTGTGTTATATTCACGGGCGGATAATCTTCCAACATGAGCCACGCCCCTATTTTAACTTTGCTGACAACTTTCTAGAGTATCGGAATTCACAGCTCCTACAGGCTAATGGCTAATAGTTAGGTTCTAATAATTACTAAATATCACTCGAGTCCTGCCTGCTGTTTAGCGGCTGTAAGGGTATTCTTCATGAGCATAGCGATAGTCATGGGACCAACGCCGCCAGGGACGGGAGTAATGAAGGAGGCCTTCTTCTCTGCGGACTCGAACTCAACATCGCCGCAGAGCTTGCCGTTGTCAAGACGGTTCATGCCAACGTCGATAACAACAGCGCCTTCTTTTATCATGTCGCCGGTAACGAAGTTAGCGCGTCCAATAGCAACTACAAGGATATCAGCACCGAGGCATACTTCCTTGAGGTTCTTCGTCTTGGAGTGGCAGATAGTGACAGTTCCGTTTTTCTGGAGGAGCAGCATTGCCTGGGGTTTGCCAACGATATTGCTTCTGCCGATAACTACGCACTGCTTGCCAGTGATATCTGTTCCCGTGCTCTCAATAAGGCGCATAACTCCGGCAGGAGTGCAGGGAAGGAAGGAGTAATCGCCTATCATTATCTTTCCAACGTTTATGGGGTGGAAGGCGTCAACGTCTTTTTCTGGCGAGATAGCGTTGATTATAGCCTTCTCGTCGATATGCTTGGGGAGTGGAAGCTGTACCAGTATGCCATTTACCCTTGTATCACGGTTTAATACGTTCACAAGGTCGAGTAGCTGCTCCTGCGTTGTGGACTCTTCCAGTGCGTACTCATAAGACTGGAAGCCTACAGCCTCACATGCTTTTTTCTTGTTGTTGACGTATACTCTTGAAGCAGGGTTATTTCCTACGATAACTACCGCAAGACCTACCTTTAAGCCCATTTCTTCTTTGAGCTGTGCAGCTTCATCGGCCACTTCCTGCTTTACTGTTGCGGAAACTGCTTTTCCGTCGATTATCTGTGCCATATTATTTATCCTCCTTGTTATCACCGGAGCTTTCCTCCGGACTTGCGTTTTCAATTTTACTGTCCTTGCTGTTTTCTGTGCCTTCGCTACTGTTTTCAGCGTTCTCACCGTTGCTGTCAGCGCTTTCGTCTGTACTGTTATCGTTTCCGGCATCGCCGAGTATGCTCAGCTCTGACATATCGAAGTCGTCGTCATCATCGTTAAGTATATCTAAATCTTTATCGTCACTGTCGATCTTGGCGTCTTCCTTGGAAAGACCCATGCGCTTTCTTCGGGATTCTTCGATAAGCTGATGGGATTCCTCGGTATTAACATAGAGCTTCATGCTCTCCGGATCGCGCTTTCTTCTTACGAGAAGCAGTACTTGGAGTATAACTGAAAGAATGAAAAGAACCGCGGAGAGAGCCTGTGATATACGGATATTTCCAAGCATAAGGCTGTCGGTGCGGAGACCCTCCACAATAAATCGCTCTGCTCCGTACCATGAAAGGTACATGAGGAATATCTGTCCGTCGTACTTCCTGCGCTTTGACCAGAATGCAAGTATAACGAAGCCGAGGAGACACCAGAGGGATTCATAGAGGAAGCAGGGGTGAACCGGCTTCTCCCACAGCACATTTACTTCGTTGAAGTACATATTTCCACCTATCTGCATATTCTCGCTGATAGAACGCTGTATCGTACCGCCGGTCATTCCAAGAAAATTGTCGGTATTTATGCCGAAGCACTCCTGATTAACGAAGTTCCCCCAGCGTCCTATGCCCTGTCCAATTAGCAGACCCAGTACAGTTATATCCAGCATGGGAAGAGCTCTTACCTTTCGTATCCTTGCGACTATGTAGCCAATCAGAAAGGCACCCATTATTCCACCGTAAATTGCGAGGCCGCCGTTTCTGGTGTTGAGTATGGCTTTCCAGTCCCATTTGTACTCATCCCATTTCATAAGGATGTAGTATACTCTCGCGCCGATTATTCCGCCGATGACTCCGAAGATTATAACGTCGATAGCTCTGTCGTAGTCGATGCCGAAGCGCTTCATTCTGGGGAGTACATAGATAAGCGCAAGAATAAGACCGAGAGTGATTATAATGCCGTACCATTGTATCTGAAATCCGAAAATGGTGAAGGCAGTGGGATTGATCTCGAAGGACCAGCCCAGCTTTGGGAATTGTATTACGTGTTCGTCTAAGAATGTTTCAGTTGTCATGTATTATGCCTCCTTTTCTATTACAGACAGAACGCATCTGTCGGTATTCATTTCATTTTGCATGAACTCCGTGACATCGCCTCTGGTAAGTCCGTATAGCACGTCTATAGCGTCGTAGGGACCAACGTTGTCCATGTAGGCGTTCAGCATGAGGTTTGAAACTGCTTCCACGTTGTTCAGTTCACGTATCATCATACCATAGGCTGATTTTTTGATACGCTGGAAGTCTTTTTCGCTTATCCCTTCGGATATTAGCCTTTCCGCCTCTGCATTTATGGAATCGCGCACCAGCTTAGGGTTGTCCGATTCTCCCGAAAAGATGAGGGAGAAATATCCGTTTCCGTAGAATACTTCACCGCAAAAGGTGGAATTTATCACGCCCTCTTTGAGCAGACGCTCATACATTGGCATAGCCGGGTCAGTAATAAGTGAAAGAGCCAAACAGGCAGCTGATGTCCGCTTGAGCCTTTCAATGCCGTCTCCGGGAGCGCATTTGTAGCCTATATTGAATATGGAAGCTCCTACTGGCATTATCTCGTAAACCTCCGGAGAAACTATATCCTTCGGTTCCTCAGGGAATACGGTCTCCAGACCGTTGTCCGAACAAGACTTGAGGCATTTGTCGCATATTTCGAGCACCTTGTCGGCGTTGATGTTGCCGGCAATTGAGAGCACCATATTATTGAGGTTGTAAAAGGTATCATAGCATTTGTAGAGCAGAGGAGCGTCTATCCTAGATATGCTTTCCAAAGTGCCTGTGATATCGGTCTTTACCGGGTGGCTGCGGTACATATTCTCCATCATGTTGAAGAATACGCGCCATTCAGGGCTGTCATTGGTCATCTGTATTTCCTGACCTATTATACCCATTTCCTTGTCAACGTTCTCTTTTGTAAAGAAGGGTTTCTGAACGAAATCAAGAAGTATTTCAAGATTTTCCTCATAGTTCTTCGAGCAGCTGAACAGATAGCAGGTCTTGTCGAAAGAGGTGAAGGCGTTGCACATGGCTCCTGTCCTTGCAAAGAGCTCGAAAACTCCGCACTCCTCGTTCTCGAAGAGCTTATGCTCAAGAAAATGGGCTATACCCTCGGGAACCACGGTATATTCGCTGTCGGCAGCCGTTCTGAACATAGTGTTCACAGAGCCGTATTTTGTGCCGAAAAGGGCGTCCACTCCGCTGAATCCCGGCATCTCGCATATATATACGGTCAGACCGCTGCTGTGCTTTACGCGGATACAGCTGTCGCCGGTGTGCTGACTTGTGAGAATCTCCTTTGCCATCAGTCCTGCCCCTCCTTATTCAGCATGATGTATATGCTGTCCAGTTTGAGGGACTTAGCCGCATTGATTATCCGTTCCTTTGTAACGGCGCAGAAGCGTGCGAAGTGCTCCTCGGGAGTTATGAAGTCATTGTCGCAGAAACAGTCGAAATACCATGATATATATGATGAAGGAGTGTCGCCGCATTGCTGGACGGCGTTATCCAGCGCCATGATGGCGCTTGCTACCTCATCGTCGGTTATATTGCCCTTTGCTATCTCGTCAAGCTGAGCGAGTATTGCGGATTTTGCCTTTTCTGTATTGCAGCGGTCAACGCCTGTATCAACGCTCAGGGAACCCTTTACGAAGGAGGAGGTGCTGCTGCAATAGTAGCAGAGGCTCATTTTTTCACGGACGTTGATAAAAAGCTTTGAAGATGGAAGCTCTCCATATATTATGCTCATCATTTTCAGCGCGTATTTGTCTGTGGTATCGGTTTTGAAGGACATTACCATTTTGCACTGATTGACGTCGAATTCGTCTGTAACTGTTTCTGGCTCGGGCTTTAGAGGGCTCGGGCAGTAAAAGCTCAGGGGTATAGGCGATCTGTCTATGTCTGCAAAGCATTCACGGAACATATCTGCAAAGGAGTCGTCCTTCACGGGAGAAACGTAGTATATCTCAACCTGAGCCGTCCTCAGGAGCTCCTGGTAGGCAAGGAAGGTGCTGCGTGGGTCGGCTGCAAGAGCTGTTTCCCTGTTTCCGTAGCTTGCGACAGCAGCAGGCTCTCCTCGGAAAGCAAGCCTTGAAGCCTGCATGAGAGCGTAAGCGTGTTTGTCGTTTAGCTCACAGTCGATACGGTCGAGGAGTTCCTTTTTTGATATGGAGAAGGATTCCTCGCTGAACCTTCCATTATTGGCGTCGGGAGCGAAGATGCAGTCCCTTATGAGCTCACGCATCTCTCCGCCTATATCCTCGCCGTCTATGGCGTACTTATTGTCCAGCCAGCTTGCCCGGACTCCGAGTATCTGTGAATCGCTCTTTTTTCTTGTGGTGGAGCTGAGAGCCGCTCCGTAAAGCTCGGACAGCTTTTCAGAAAAAGCAGCGTAAGACCTGTATCTGCTGTTTGAATTGGTAAGCACGCTGACGGCAAGATTGTTCAGTGCCGCAGTTTCGGTATGCAGTTCCGTAAGGAAGTATACGGAAAGTGAACGGCTTTTGAATTTTTCGTCTGTTACAGACGTGAAGCCAATGCCGTTTCCTATGTCGGATCTCTGATATATCATAAAGTCCGTACTCCAATCGTTAAAGGCTGCTTCTTGAAGAAGCCTTATTTCATAAAAGCTGCCTGATGACAGCTGATATGAAAAGCACCGGCAGTCAACAGGTTTACACTCTATTATAACACAACCGGAAACAAATTACCATAGCATTTTTAATTTTTTTTATATTTTTATTAACGTATAGTTTATATTATACTGAAAAGCTTGATTTTTACAGGGCAAAAGTGGTATAATATATTGAGTGTTCAATAACCGCCGTTATGGGGCGGTTATCTGCCCCCCTGCCAGGGGAGGCGGATAATGATATAAAGAAGAGCTGCCAGTCGCTGGAGAAAGGAGGCATGAGCATGAGATATTTAGGGGAGAAATGCCCACTGTGCGGCGTTGAATTCACCGAGGACGATGATATAGTCGTTTGCCCAGACTGTGGTACTCCGCATCACAGGGAATGTTATATGTCAGAAAATCGGTGCGCAAATGAAGAGCTTCATGCCGAAGGCTGGAAATGGGAGAGAAAGATTAGGAAGCACGGCTTCAGGACCTGTCAAAAATGCCATTTCCCAAATAAATACACTGATACGGTATGTAGCCGTTGCGGCGCGGAGCTTTCAGACATTTCAGTCGATGATAACGGTGTAGCAAGCGGTGTCTCTGAGAACGGACAGCAGGGAAGAGACTCCTTTTCAGTTCCTGATGCTGAGGAGTTGCTCAATCCTATAAAGTTTCTAGGCCTTGATCCCGACGAGGATATGGGCGGAGCCACCATGAAGGAAATCTCTGACTTCGTGGGTACGAGCGCTATATATTATATACCCAAGTTCAAGCAGATGAAGGACGGGGGAGCCAAGCCCACATTCAACCTTTTTAGTCTTGTCTTTCCGTCCCTGTTCTTTGCCAACAGGAAGATGTGGGGCTGGGCTGTGGTCGCTGCTATTCTAAGTATACTTTTTAATCTGCCTGAGAACCTTCTGCTGTGCATAGAGAGTCTGCCGGAGGATATAGCGAATTTTCTGAGCAGCAACAAGCCTGTTATAGAAAATGTGAGTAATATACTAATAATTGCCGACATGGCTGTGAGAGCAGTTTTCTGTTTCTTTGCCAACTGGTTTTACTTCCGGTTTTCGTTAAATTCTCTCAAAAAGTTTAAGAAGATGCGTATGGGATCAGAGGATATTAAGGCAGCAGGCGGCGTAAAACCGTTCAATATGGTGCTGATAATGCTTATAAAGTACGGTATCGGCGTGGCTGCAGTAGCTGTTCTGTATATGGGATTTGAGATGATAACTACAGTTCAGGATTTTAGTACCCTGTGTCTGCACTGACAGAGCAGTGTTTTGCGGAGGGGAATGATATGAGATCAAGAAGAATGTGCATACTTTTACTGCCGCTTTTATGCCTTATACTGACAGGCTGCGGCTTGCAGGACTATCCTACTTACACTTATGAACTCACAAACGGTATCGGTGAAAAATACCTTGTGAATTACTGTGAGCAGTCCAACTATCCTGAGAATGTCACCCGTGTGAAGGTGTTCAGAGACAAGGAAAAGATAAGCGACTACAATGGCGGTGCATATACCGGTTGCGATTCCTATATACCGTCTCAGATCATGTCCGTGGGAAGTTTTGAGAATGTTGATTACTATTACCTCAGAACTCAGACAGGAGAGTACATAATTGCCGACGGCGTTGTGGACATAAAGTTGAATTTCAATATGCTGTTCATCAGCAAGCCGGTCCCAGAGATGACCGACGCCGAAAAGCGCTCCTACGCCAAGCTCGCGGAAATCATGCGCAGTACGGTAACGGCTGAGTATGCGGAAAAGCAGTTTTCAGCCTGCGGTTATAGTTCTGACGTATTTATGGCTTTTTACAGCTATGAGGAATGAAAAAAATTCCTGTATGCATTGCATACAGGAATTTTTTAATGCCGATTATGCGTACTTGCTGTCCCTGTCAGGGTACATTCTGTACTCAGGTTCGTTTGCTGTTCCGTCACCGACCCAAATCTCAATCTGCGAATGGTCATCGTCATGATAACATATAAACCAGCGGTTGAGTTTCTTTCCCTCTTCGGACTTGGTGTATTTAACCGGTGTATTGAGTTTTCCGACAACAGAATTAAGCGAGTCCTGGAAAGGCTCTGTCTGAGTAGAAGCTCCGTTCCAGAGTGAATCGTTGCCGCCGCCGTGTTTAACACCATCCTTAGAGCAGGCAATGCACAAATCGTAGGTATCGGAACCAACGGTAACCTGCATTTGCTTTGCGCTTTGCGCCGTTAATGCCTCTTCTGCATCGTCATTATCGGCGATGGTCGTCATTACAGAGTCATAGATTCTCTTTGCGCTTGAAATATCAGATGTCCTTCTTGACTTCTTGATATAGCCCAGCATAGCGGGAACAAGAAGAGCAGCTAGAACTCCGATAATAGCTATGACAACTACTAACTCTATAAGTGTAAAACCATTCTTTTTTGAATTTGCCATAATTAATCCCCCCAGATCATAGTGTGCAAATTGAAAAAATAATAATTTTCTATATTATAAATCCTTTTTGTGCATTTGTCAAGAGGTATTTACAAAAAATTCATAAAAAATGGCAATTGTTTCTATTCTGTAATATTTAAATTTGTTATTATTTAACAATAACTTTTTTAAATGCTTTCTTTCCCTTGCGGACTATTATTTCACCATCAAGGACTATCATTTCCTTAGGATCAGTCTTCTTCTCGTCGTTAACTGTTATACCCCCCTGCTGTACAAGACGTCTTGCCTCGGATACTGAGGGAGCCAGCTCAGCCTTTACAAGGAGATTGAGGAGTCCTATTGAACCATCGGTAAGGTCAGCTGAGTCTATTTCTGCTACAGGCATATTCTCGTTTGAGCCGCTTCCACCGAATAGTGCCTTTGCAGCGGCCTTTGCTTTTTCAGCTTCCTCCTCGCCATGTACAAGCTTTGTGAGCTCATAAGCGAGAAGCTCCTTGGCAGCGTTGAACTGAGCACCCTCCATGGTCTTTTCCATTTCCTCTATCTGCTCTACAGGTACGAAGGTAAGCATTTTCAGGCACTTAATAACGTCAGCGTCATCAACATTTCTCCAGTACTGGAAGAAATCGTAAGGAGTGGTCTTATCTGGATCAAGCCATACTGCACCCTTTTCGGTCTTGCCCATTTTCTTGCCCTCTGAGTTGAGGAGAAGAGTGATAGTCATAGCGTAAGCGTCCTTGCCCAGCTTGCGGCGGATAAGCTCCGTACCTCCAAGCATATTGCTCCACTGATCGTCACCGCCGAACTGCATATTGCAGCCGTATTTCTGGAAGAGCTGGTAGAAGTCGTAGCTCTGCATTATCATGTAGTTGAATTCAAGGAATGAAAGACCGCGCTCAAGTCTCTGCTTGTAGCACTCGGCTGTGAGCATACGGTTTACGCTGAAATGTGCTCCTACCTCGCGGAGGACTTCAATATAATTGAGATTCATGAGCCAGTCAGCGTTGTTAACAATGATAGCCTTGTCTTCGGAAAAGTCGATGAAGCGACTCATTTGCTTCTTGAAGCAGTCAACATTGTGCTGTATGGTCTCGGGAGTCATCATCTTGCGCATATCGGTCTTGCCAGAAGGGTCGCCTATCATGGCTGTTCCGCCGCCGATAAGTACTATAGGCTTGTTGCCTGCCATTTGGAGTCTCTTCATAAGGCAGAGAGCCATGAAATGACCTACATGGAGTGAGTCCGCAGTGGGGTCGAAGCCGATGTAAAAGGTAGCCTTTCCTGCGTTGACAAGCTCCTCTATTTCCTTTTCGTCTGTGAGTTGCGCGAGGAGACCTCTGCGTTTGAGTTCTTCAAAAGTAGTCATTATTTATTTCTCCTTTTTTAATTTTTTTTTATTATTGTAACTCCGCGGCGCATCAATTCGTCGCAGAGGTATTCGAGCTGAAACTCTTTCAGAGCGATATTGTACACGGCCTCTTCACCTTTAATGGCTATGTTCAGCGAAATATCCAATTTTACTTTGGATACGAAGCTTGCTGTACCACTTTTCTTTTTTAGCTTTTTTATGGTTTCTGCGTATAGTATTTCATTGACAGGAAAACAATCAACGCTGAAAAGATCATAGTATATGCAGTATTCTGGACCGATATTGATACCACTGAGCTTACTGCATATCATTTTTCCTTCCATGTATGAGCGTTCTGTGGTTTCAACTTCTTCATGGTGCTTTCTGAGAAAGAAGTATACTGGAAGTCCAAGGAGCTCATATATGCTTACCAAAAGACATCCGACTGATATAAATACAAATATAATTGTACGGATCTTATCTGATAAAGGAGGACTTTCCAGATATTCATTGCTATTGATGCTGATCAAAAGAAAAATGATAATTACGGAAATGCCAATACACAGCGAACTGTACTAGAACACAATAGGGAAGAGTTTTGTGCGATATATTTTTTTCAGGTCTTTGGCCATAGAAGCAGAATTGATGTCATGAAAAGCATTTATTTCGTATTTTTCGAAAGCTTCCTGATGCAGGTCAGCTTCGCTTCTGTCTTTTATTCTCTCCTCTTTTTTGAGTATGTGTTTTTCCTGTAACAGCATAATTACGATACACAGTACCATAACTGCCTGCGGAAGCAGTGCCCATGGTAACGAGCTATATTCTTTTTCCAAAATAAACCAGTATATCATCATTCCAGATACAGGAAGATTACATATAAAAAGAAAGAAGATGTCCTTTTTCTTTTTTGGGGACATACGATTTTCCTTTCTGCATTATTCTGCATGCTTCATTATAGCTTTCAGAAGACCGAGAAAAGCGGAGTGTATAAAGGTACGGACAGCAATGAGAGCGTGTCCACCCATAAAAACGTATTTAATGTAACCGTAGAAGGTTTCACTCGTAGCTCCGGCATTTTTTTCGGCAAGACCTGACAGATAGGGCTCAACATTACTGTTCCCGAAGGTTACGACCTGTACGAAAAGCGACAGCAGAAGCGAAATCGTAAAGCTGAGGTTGAGCCATGCGCTGTCGAGACCAGCAAGTCCGGAGACAGGGTGTATATATCTTGTGAAAAGGGCTATACCTGCTATGGACAGGACTAGACACACGGTCATGCGTATAAAAGGGAAGCTGTTATCTGATTTGGCAGGGCTGATAAATCCGATGTACAGCATGAGCAGTGAAAACAGAAAGACCGCAAGCCCGAGGCTAAGGTAAACTATAGTTCTTTTCATTGTCCGTCATCCTTTCCATAATAATAAAAGCCCCCGGGCAGACGTATGCTGTCCGGGGGCGAAGTTACTCGCGGTACCACCCCGATTTGCCGGCCTGAGCCGACCTTTTGAAGCTGTAACGGGCACACCCGACCGCACCTACTTGCTTTCAGCACAGCAACTCCCGAATGTAGCTCACTGTACGCCATCATTCCCTCGCACCTTCCGGGAACTCTCTGTATCAGACATTGCACAGGTTTTATTCGTTCACAGTATTTGTACATTTATAATATCATATCTTTTTCTCATTGTCAAGCCCTTCGTTAATGCGTAATTATTGTAGGTGCGCACGTGAGATGGCCCTTGACTGTGAGATAAAAAGCTTAGTTTTTCTGATGGATATACATGATAGTTTTTTTGAAAGTGTAAAAGTCAGCAATAAATAAAGAGTTAAGTTTTAAGTTGTTAAGTTGATAGTCGCATTAATTGCATAATACCTGAGATCTGTTTTGGTGCAATACGCAGATCTAAATAATTATTTCTCCAATAATCAAGAGATTAACGTTGAATTTCAAACCATTCCTGACTGCGTAAATAAGGGAATATAAAAAATGAAGAACTTTAAATGATTTATTTTTTGCCTGACACTTGAAATTTGACATAGTTTGGTATATAATAAATTATTATAGTTTAACGGGAGGAAGAAATAATGAGTTCCAAAATCGGATTTGACAATGAAAAATATCTCAAGACCCAGTCAGAGCATATCAGGCAGCGTATCTCGCAGTTTGGCGACAAGCTTTACCTTGAATTCGGCGGAAAGCTCTTCGACGACTTTCATGCTTCGAGAGTGCTTCCTGGCTTCAAGCCTGACAGTAAGCTGCAAATGCTCTTGCAGTTGAAAGACGATGCAGAGATAGTCATTGTCATCAATTCTGATGATATCGAGAAAAACAAGGTTCGCGGCGACCTCGGAATAACCTATGATATAGACGTTATTCGTCTTTTCAACGTCTTCACCAAGATTGGACTTTATGTCAGCAGTGTAGTTCTTACTCGCTATGACGGACAGCCCACGGCAGACGCCTTCCAGAAGCGTCTTGAAGCTCTCGGAGTAAGGGTATATCACCACTACAGCATAAAGGGCTATCCTTCCAATCTACAGTACATCATAAGCGACGAGGGTTACGGCAGGAATGAATACATAGAGACCTCCCGCAAGCTCGTTGTTATTACTGCACCCGGTCCCGGAAGCGGAAAAATGGCTACCTGCCTTTCACAGCTCTATCATGAGCACAAGAGGGGGATTAACGCCGGTTATGCAAAGTTTGAGACCTTTCCGATATGGAACCTCCCTCTCCGCCATCCTGTAAATATTGCTTACGAGGCGGCTACTGCTGACCTTAACGATGTTAATATGATAGACCCATTCCACCTTGAAGCCTACGGAAAGACTACTGTAAACTATAACCGCGATGTTGAGATATTCCCTGTACTCAATGCGATGTTCGAGAAGATATTGGGTGAGTCTCCTTATAAGTCGCCTACGGATATGGGCGTAAATATGGCGGGCAACTGTATCGTTGATGACGAGGCAGTTTCTGAAGCTGCAAGACAGGAGATAATTCGCCGTTATTACATAGGTATGTGCGAGTACCGAAAAGGCCTTATTTCCGAGGACGAGGTAATGAAGCTGGAACTTCTTATGAAGCAGGCTAATGTCACCGTTGAGGATAGAAAGGTAGTATCTGCCGCTCTTGACAAGGAAAAGGCTACGGACGGCCCTGCGGCAGCTATGGAGCTCCCCGACGGAACAGTTATTACGGGACGAACATCAAATCTTCTTGGTGCAGTATCGGCTCTGCTCATAAATGCCCTGAAGCATTTTGCGGCTATAGATGATGATATCCCGCTTATGTCGCCACATGTTATCGAGCCTATTATGGCTTTGAAGGTGAACCACCTTGGCAACAGCAATCCGAGAATGCACACCGATGAAACTCTCATTGCGCTGTCTATCTGCGCAAATACTGACGACAACGCAAAGAAGGCTATGGAACAGATATCGAAGCTCCGTGGCTGTGAGGTACATTCAACTGTTATACTTTCTCAGGTAGATGAGCGTATCTTCAAAAGGCTGGGTATAAACCTCACCTGCGAGCCCAAGTATGAGGCGTGATTTCAGCTGGCAATAGGCTCTGGATACGAAGATATAATTTCTAAGACATAAAGCCCTGGAAGAAGCTTATGCTTATTCCAGGGCTTTATATTATACATTTTCGAACGTCCTGTGCTATAAAGAAACACAAAAAATGTTATTTATCCGAAATATTTTCGAGAAATTTTCAAAAAGCACTTGACATCTTATTATTTTTATGATATTATCATAATAGAAATATCAAAGGAGATGAACCAAATGGATAGTGAAAAGGAAT
The DNA here is from genome assembly GCF_017650195.1 of Ruminococcus sp. Taxonomy (GTDB): domain Bacteria; phylum Bacillota; class Clostridia; order Oscillospirales; family Ruminococcaceae; genus Ruminococcus. The sequence goes on from NZ_JAGCFH010000227.1 coordinate 35,655, forward strand.
TTTTGGCGAAATATGACCTCAGTAAATACGACAGACCATCGGTAACGACGGATGTTGCAGCATTTATGATAAGCTCCGAGGATAAGACCTGCTACAGGAAGAATCATGAGAACAAGCTTCGGCTTCTGCTAATTAAAAGGGCCGGACATCCCTTCAAGGATATGTGGGCGCTGCCCGGTGGCTTTTTGCAGAAAGGGGAGACCATTGAGGAGTGTGCTCTTAGAGAAACACAGGAGGAAACGAATATACTGCCAGTGTCCATAATGCCTGTGGGAGTTTTCAGCAAGCCCGACCGTGACCCGAGAGGCTGGATAATCTCAAACGCATTTATTTCTGTGATAAGCGAGGAATCAGTCAAGCTGTTCGGAAGCGACGATGCCTCCGATGCACAGTGGTTCAGTATAAGCTTTGAAAGGGGAGAGGACTGCAGTTATCATCTTTCCCTCAGTTATAAGGAGATTGAGCTGAATGCAGTGCTTTCTGAGGAAAAAACGAGTTTCGGCAGAACGAATTACTGTATTATCGACAGCGGTGGTCTTGCATTTGACCATGCTGCTATAATCGCTACGGCTTTGACAGCTTTGAGGAATGAAGCAAGGAATTATGACGCTGTATTCGATTTTCTGCCGGAAAAATTCACGCTGACTGCCTTTCAGAAGGTTCAGGAGACTATAATGAATATATCGATCCTGCCTGTGAATTTCCGGCGAATGGTCAGCAGCTATGTTGAGGAGACCGATGAATATGTAAGGGGTGAGGGACACCGCCCAGCAAAGCTTTTCAGGCGCAAAAATAATACTTGACTGTTGCGCCGTAGCTGAGATATAATAAAAGTATAATTAATGACCAAAGGAGGATATGGGTCTATGAAAAAGTTTTTGGTAGTAGTTGATATGCAGAAGGATTTTATTGACGGAGCTCTCGGTTCTGAGGACGCCTGCGCCATAATTCCTGCTGCTGCTCAGAAAATAGCTGAGTTCGAGGGTGAGATATTTGCTACATACGATACTCACTTTGACGACTATATGGATACGGCAGAGGGCAAAAAGCTGCCTGTGCCGCACTGTATCAAGGGCACAGAGGGCTGGCAGCTCAACAAGGATATAGCGGCTGCACTCAAGGGAAAAAAATATACTCCCGTGGAGAAATATACTTTCGGCTCTGTAAAACTGCCAGAGCTTATAAGAAAAGCTGCCGGTACAGATGATCTGAGCATAGAACTCATAGGTCTCTGTACTGATATATGTGTTGTGAGCAATGCACTACTCCTCAAAGCGAATTTTCCGGAAGCTGTCATAGCCGTTGATAGAACCTGCTGTGCAGGAGTTACTCCCGAAAAGCACGATGCAGCTATTGAGACCATGAAGAGCTGCCAGATAGATATATTATGATAAGGAAAGGAAGATTATTATGAAGCTTGAACCTATAGTTATTTCCCTCCTCGATACAGATCTTTACAAATTCAATATGGATCAGGTCATCTTTCATAAGCACACCGACCTCTGCGGACAATACTTCTTCAAGTGCCGAAATAAGGACGTTGTATTCACACCTGAAATGGTCCAGGAGATAAACGACCAGATAGACCACCTTTGTTCACTTACATTCAAAAAGGAAGAGCTTGATTATCTTCGTTCTATACGTTTTATCAAGGATGACTATGTTGAATTCCTGAGGCTTTGGAGACCTATCAGGGACTATGTCACTGTTAGACTAGAGGATAGCGGAGAACTGTATATCGAAGTGAACGGTCCGTTGTTCTCGGCAATGCAGTTTGAAATATACTTGTTGGAGATAGTGAACGAGGTATACTTCCGCATGAAATATGACTACGACAGGCTGAGAAAGTCTGCTGAGGAAAGGCTCGACAAGAAGATAAAGTCAATGAACGACGGCACTTATACATTCAGCTTTGCCGAGTTCGGCTGCCGTAGGCGTCTGTCAAGAGAGTGGGAGGACGTTGTTGTAAAACGTCTTGTTACTGAGACAAAGAACTGCGTCGGTACTTCAAATGTGTACCTTGCCATGAAGTATAATGTTACTCCTATTGGTACTTATGCTCACGAGTTCGTGCAGATGTATCAGGGCATAGATTCTATACCTCTTGCTTATACCAACCACTATGCCATGAAGGACTGGTACGACGAGTACGACGGCGATAACGGTACAGCTCTTACGGATACGGTTACGACTGACCTGTTTCTGCTTGACTTCAACCGTTCTATGGTCAATAACTATACGGGAGTACGCCACGACAGCGGTGACCCTTACGAGTGGGGAGAGAAGATAATAGCTCACTATAAAAAGTACGGAGTTGACCCGAAGACTAAGCTCCTACTGTTCAGTGACAGCCTTGACTTTGACAGGGCACAGAAGCTTTACGACTACTTTTGCGGTAAGACTAAGGTTTCCTTCGGCATAGGCACCTTCTGCTCCAACGATACGGAGGAAAAGGCACTGAATATTGTTATAAAGCTCCAGTACGTAAACGGTCGTCCTGTTGCGAAGCTCTCTGACGATATGGGCAAGGCTATGTGCCGCGACGAGGAATATCTCGGATATCTTAAGCGCTCGGTTGAGTTCCGGATCAAGCGTGAGAGCAGCCGTTAGCCTGTAGGGGAGAATAATGGGAGCCTCCTTTGGCAAAATCGTGATACAAAATTACCAAGCTAATAATTTCAGGCATGGTTATCCATTTTTCCTTTAGGGGAAGATGACTAATATTCGCAATCCAAACGTAAAAAGAGAACCGCCGACGCTATTGCGCCGGCGGCTTTTTTATTCTCTTTCCGAAAGGTGTGTTCAGAGGACGGTGGTGTGCGGCACCGTCGTGAGTGTTTGCGCCGGGAGGTATTGTGTTCGGCGCTGGAACGAGGAACAATGAAGGATGTCTTTTATTTCTTTTCCTTTACTGTCTATATTATAACGCAGTTGTGATTGATATGCAATAACAGAGCGATTTCGGTTTGTATACAGTTTGGATATCAAATGCTTACGGAATATGTCAAATTGGTTACATAATTCTGACAACGGTGACAAATTTTGTTGGGGAAATATGGAGAAATCTTCGAAAGCTAGGAGATTTCATCCTTATTTAGTATAGTACGGGCGCTTTTCCTTATACAGTTTGCATTGTAAGAATTTTCATTGTACCTTTTTGGTATTTCTGCATATTATAATATAAGCAGCAGGTTCGAGCGTGCCGTCAGGAGGTGGAGCAGCGATCCCACGGATAGCTTCCAGGCATAAGGCGCGCCTCTGACGGCTGTTTTTATATAGAAAAAAGCTGCCAGAGCATATCCGGCAGCTTTTGTGTTTTTATCTATAGCATGAGTCGATGCCGAGGTATTCCTCGAGGGAAAGTCCACTTTCGTAGATCTTTGTAGCGGTTTCCTCTCCGAGGTATCT
>NZ_JAGCFH010000228.1 GCF_017650195.1 Ruminococcus sp.
TGGCTGATCCAAATTCGAACGAAATGACGACAGCTAATCACATAGAGCTTCGTGGAAACACGAACCTTAGAAGTTATATGAAATCGGCTTGTGAAACTCCTGATAAGAAATTCAATATCTCTGCAAAATTTGAGCTTTCGTATACAGAAGAGGATAAGCTTGCTGCTCAGTTCCCGACGCGAGACTCATCTAATGTAAGTCAAAGTAGCATAGGAACACTTATCGGCGGTTCGTCGAATATAGCTTCTACTCCGGAGGCGGCGGTGTACAGCAAGAATGTTGCGGTAAAGGCTGGCTCGATGTGGATGACTGAATACTCATATTTCTGCACTATCAAAACCAATGCAATACTCACGCTGAATTCAGATGACGCTGACAATGTTTACGGTGAATTCTACCAGTTAGGTATCAACGCCAATGATATCGATCCGACAGGTCTGACAGAGGATGGATATGTTCCGCTAAAACTGAAAGCTATCTATGATGTGTCTGATTTATCAGCAGCTGATAACGTTCAGAGTATGAAGCTGACATTTACAGTCAGCAGGAAGCAAAACTACGGAACTGCGCTGGACATTGCTAAGTACATTGATGATTTGACAATCTACGGAGCAGACCAGGAAGACAGTGAAGATGATGAGGAGCCGGAACAGTCTGCTTCGGCACTGACTCCAAACATATCGGATCCTGTAAAGATAGTATATACTGTGTCTGATCCAAGTAATTATTTCGATTATGATCCGTCTACAAAGACATATCAGATACCAGTCAGCTTAAGTGTTATAACAGGTGATCAATTCGGTAAAACTGATGAAAATGATTACGAATATTTTTACTCCAACTACATGATAAAGCTTGAAATCGAGATGTTTACTGATAGAGCAGCAACGGAGAATATGCAAGGCTCCAGGGCTGACGATCATGTTATCTACACACACGCAAAACTGCTGACGAGCATTATCGAATAATCTTAATAATACTTCAAAAGCGGCTCAGAAGGCGAGTGATTTACCTTCTGAGCCGCTGCTCTGTTCGCTGGATACAAGAAAAAATGTAACCAGTTTTTTAGATATAAGATGTTTCAAAATCTATTGGTTGAGAAAAAAACTATAAATATACTGCGTGTAATACTTGGTTGACTATAAGGTACAAACAAAAGGCATCTCATTATGCACAATGCTGAAAGTTTTAGACTATATATGAATTCTTAGGGAATATATTGACAAATAAGCACCGGTAAGGTATAATATAATTGTAAACAAAAGGTATAAGTTGATCCCCCCAGATCACCTTATCAAGTTTTAATCCCGTTTTTTCATAGTTTCCCCCCGAATCAGGTTTTTGTAATGCCTTGAGACAATGATTAGTGAACTCCGAACTAAAAATGTATGTGAGTATCATAATAAAGGATCAATTATAGGCACATAAAACCTAAGGTTTTATGCACCGTCAGTTTGCCGCTGACGGTGCAGAGAAAACCCATTATTAATTTGACAGCTTGCTCATATTCTATACCTCAACCCGTCGGGCGATAGTCCGGCGGGTTATTTTTTGTGGCCTTTGAGTAAAGGCATGGAGCGAAGAGCTGAAAATCATTGAAATGCTATGTACTTTTGGTAAAATCTGCATACTGAAAGTAGTTTGTTATATGATGTTTACTTTTTGTAAAAAAATACTGGTTTTTTGTTAGAATTAATAGTTATTTCATTGACATTGCACTGTGGATATGGTATAATAAAACAAATAAAAGAATAATTTATAAGAATAGGGGGGAGGATATGGCGGATAAGAATTCTAAGGCAATGGTAGACGGTCTACGTGCCGTAGAGCTCAATTATCGAACGATAAGAGAGATTTCAAGCGGCCAAACTGCTTTCATTCAGTCGAAAACTATGCTTAATTCGCCTAATTTAGGCGTCCTTTCACCCGACAAATACCGCGATGTAGCGGAGATGACAAATCAGGCTGACCAGCTTTTCAAGCTGGAGCTCATACAGGCGCTTGAAGCAAATACGACGTTTTATGAACGCGAAATAGGATTTAGCTGGATATCTGTTTATCTTCCGGTGCGTTTACTGCGTGAAAAGAGAACGACAAAGTTTATTTCCGATTATGCTGCACGCTATCAGGTGCCGACGAGCCGTATCTGCTTTGAGCTTTCCTCGAAGCTGCTTATGGAGACTGATGAGCAGGTTCCGACCTCCATACAGTCGATGCGCAATCTCGGCTTCCATTTTATGCTGACGGACTTCGGCGGAAGTTCCTGCCCTCTGATGAGGCTTTCCGATTATCCTGTGGATTTTGTAATGTTAAGTCCCGAGGTGGCAAATTATATCGGCAGAGGAGAACGTTCTGACAACGCTGTGAAGTCAATCATTTCCTTTGTGAACGATATCGGTTCGGAGCCGATAGCTGACGGCGTTTGCAGCAGTCATCAAGCAGAAATGCTTTATACTTTTGAATGCACATACTGTGCAGGAAACCTTTCCGGTAAGTATATGACGGAAAGATTCGTAAGAAAGAGAACAGAAAACTAAATATGCGGATAGACAGTTTCGTGCTGATCCGCAAAACCAATATTTAAAGATTGGAGAGTTCGCTGTGGATGATAAAATGATAGATGTCCTTGAACTCAGAAGAGATGCTAAAGAGGTCAAACGTCATGTCGTCCTTATGAGAATACTGGGCCTTCTTGTGATAATCCTTGTTCTTATCGTTGCGGTTGCTTATGCAATATCCTACTTCTACGATAAGTTCGGAAGTTTTACGGTTAGGGTCAATAAGTATGATATGACACGTCAGGGACTTACCCTGTCGGAAACTCCAGAATATGATAAGTCTATAGCAGTGCTCAATGCCAATATCGTTTATGATATGACGAATATAAGCGGTAAGGATCTTCCGGAAAATATAGATAAGATTAACGGTAGTCATAACGGTGATAATTATATAGCCTATACCTTTTATCTCATAAATTCAGGTGACGATACCGTTTCCTATACCGGAGAGATGACGATTGAAAACGTCACGAAAAACGTCGATGAAGCCGTAAGGATAGCAGTATACAAAAATGGAGTCAAGTCCGTTTACGGAAAGACTAAATCCAATGGCGGAGGCATTGAGAGCGACTGTGACAGCGAGTTCCTGACATCGAATATAGTCATGAGGACCTCAACTGAGGATTTTAAGGCAAACGGCAAGGATAAATATACCGTTGTTGTATGGCTGGAGGGAAATGATCCAGACTGTATTGATGATATAATCGGCGGTACGCTGAAGCTCGGAATGAACTTCAAGATAACTGAGTCTACCTAATTTCAAATAAAAGGAGTATAATCAATATGAAAAAAATACTTAGAGTCGGAGCAAATGTTGTCGCATGGATCGTGCTTATTTTTGCACTTCTTATAACGATAATAGTTTTTTCATCCGGCAAGAACAACGGTGTTGCAAATCTTTTTGGATACATTCCGATGACGGTAGAATCAGATTCAATGAAGCCTACCTTCAGCAAGAATGACCTGATAATATGCAAGGAGATAGATGACCTCAACAGCCTTAAGGAGGGTGATGTTATTACCTTCTGGACTATCATTGAGGGCCAAAGAGTAAAGAACACCCATAGGATTGTCGGCGTTAACGACGATGGAGGTTCAAGGAGCTTTATAACACGAGGCGACAATAACCCCGTTGACGATACATCTCCAGCTTATGCAAGCGATATCATCGGTAAATGGACAAATACCAAGATAGCGGGCTTAGGAAAGTTTATGGCTTTCCTGCGTACAAAGAAAGGCTTCTTTATCTGTATACTTATTCCGATGGCATTATTCTTCCTGTTTGAGCTTTACAAGTTCATTGTTGCGCTTATCGAAGTAAAGCGTCCCGAGCCTGCCGAGCAGCTCGATGAGGAAGAGATCAAGCGCCGTGCGATAGAAGAATATCTTGCAAGTAAGGGCGAGACAGCAGACAAGCTTGCTGTAAAGGCAGAGGCGGCAAAGGAAACTGTTTCCGATGCTGCTGAGAAGCTTGAGGAAAAGGCAGAAGCCATAAAGGATTCAGTAAAGGAAAAAGCTTCCGATGCTGCCGAGAAGCTTGAAGAAAAGGCGGAAGCAATAAAGGACGCGGCTAAGGAAAAGGCTTCCGATGCTGCTGAGAAGCTCGGCGAAAAAGCAGAGGCTTTAAAAGAAGAAACGGCAAAAGAACTTTCAGAGATAGCAGAAAAAACTAATGACAACGCCGGATAATCCGGCAAAGATCTGCGGATTCCCGCAGATTTGCGGAGATTATTATGAATGAATTTCTAAAATGGTTTTTTGCATTTATTTCTGAGATGTTGAAAGGGTATGCTGAGATAATCCGAGGCTTCGGTCACGGTATCAGGCAGATATTCAACATCAAAAATTACATAGATATCTTCAAGGAACACTCTCAGAACTACGGTGCTGTGGGTTGGGTGCTCTCGATACTTGCGATAATAATTGTTATAGCGATATATGTCCTTCTGGCATTGCTAATATTCTTCGGTATACGCAAGTATATCCGATTCAGACATTCACTGGTCAGCAACGAGGATCTTCTCGAGGAGATTGCGGAGCTTCAGAGAAAAGTAATGAAGATGGCAAAGGAAAAGGACGAGATCATGGCTATGAAGGTAGCTCAGATGGGACTACCGGCAGGCTCCGGTGCACTGTCTTTTGCGGATGGCGGCGCTGCTGCTGCAGAAACAGAGGGCAGCGGCGAGGAAGCTCAGCCTGCTGTTGTAGAGAGCGGTGTGGTTCAGACTACAGAGCACCGTTTCTCAAAACTCATCGAGGTGGATACCTTCTACAAGACATATACTCCGCCTGAGTATGACAATGATATCGACCTTGTAGGTATATGTGAAAAATTCAGAAATTTTGCGTGTTCAAGAATGCATCTGTACTATGAGCCTAAGGTAATACGTTTGTTTATAGCTGGTATGGCTTCGACAAAGCTCATTATCCTTCAGGGTATATCTGGTACAGGTAAGACATCTCTCCCGTACTCCTTCGGAAAGTTCCTTCAGGTGGATACGACTATTGCCTCTGTACAGCCTTCGTGGCGTGACAGAACGGAGCTCTTCGGATACTTCAACGAATTCACCAAGAACTTCAATGAGACAGAGGTGCTCAAACGAATATATTCATCAGGCTACAACAACGATGTAAACCTTATTCTTCTTGATGAGATGAACATTGCTCGTGTCGAGTATTACTTCGCAGAAATGCTCTCCATACTTGAAATGCCAAACGCTGACGAGTGGGAACTTGATATAGTTCCCAATGTTTGGAGTACTGACCCTGAGAATCTCGACAAGGGCAAGATTCGCATTCCACAGAATATATGGTATATCGGAACCGCGAATAATGATGACTCGACATTCGCTATTTCCGATAAGGTTTATGACCGTGCTCAGCCTATAAACCTTGATGCCAAAGGCGTTGCATTCGAAGCGCCTGATACTCCGCCTATGAACCTCGGCTTTGATCATCTTGATCAGCTGTTCAGAGAGGCGTTCGACAAATATCCAATATCACAGGAAAATCTGAA
>NZ_JAGCFH010000229.1 GCF_017650195.1 Ruminococcus sp.
CTATAAATATCCAGTCAGCACTTTCGCGGATATACTGTTCCCTTGATTCGTCTACCTCGAACCATTCTCTGAGCGCTTCAAGTACTTTTCGTGATATTTCCCTTTTTTCATCTTTATCAAAAATCTGTTCTATCATTTATATATTCTCCTAATTATAGTAGAAAAGGACAGCGTCCTTAACTTTCAGATGTAGGGGCGGATATTATCCGCCCACATGCTTTACTAACTCTACTTTTATTTTTTCACAATATATTGAGAATTCAATGTCCTGTTCAAATGAATAGATATGAAATCGGGTATGTTTTTCAACTCCTGTATCAGATAAGTCATCAATAGCTAAGCCGCTATAGAAACCATTTATCATATCAAGGCTTATGTCGCCTATAGCATTATACATAAAGAGCTTCACCGAATATTTATACTGCGGATCGGTAAGGAGCATTTCTATACAACAGATAATATCGTTGCATTCCTCATTCAGTATATGCTTGTAATGCAGTTCTTCGACGTGACGGCCGAGTTTATACCAACATTGTAATTCTTCGGGTAATTCTTTTTTCAGAGCTTCGATTCCTTCAATATTATCCGAATTATTAAACATATTGTCACCTTCAAAGTTATTGTGAGTAACGTCTTGGTATTTCAATCATTCGTCAAACGGGAAGTAATGTTCTGATTTGGACTGGAATTCGCATAGCTTTATGATCTTATTATCATTATCAAAATCAGCTACTGTGACACCGTCAAATCCGTCGGTATTTCCGTCATAATAGCATTTGAAATACCATTCTGCGACTAATGTTTTTTCATGGATGATAGTTCGCTTAATAGTCCATTCCAGAACTCTTCCGTGTCGATTCCATTCATCGAACCACTTTAATATCTGAGAAAGGCCATGATACTCCGGACCGTAGCACTCGATGTATATGGTATTTTCTGAAAATGTTTCTTTTAATACGGAAATATCATTTTCTATCCATGCCTGGAAATATCTCCTTAAAACTTCTACCATTCCTTATACATTGAAACGGAACAGAACTATATCTCCGTCCTGCATAACGTACTCCTTGCCCTCAAGACGAACAAGTCCCTTTTCTTTGGCGGCAGCCATGCTTCCGCAAGCCATAAGATCGTCGTAGGAGATAACTTCTGCACGGATAAAGCCTTTTTCAAAGTCTGTATGTATCTTACCCGCAGCCTGAGGAGCTTTAGTACCCTTGGTTATAGTCCATGCGCGAACCTCCTGTTTGCCTGCAGTAAGGTAAGAGATAAGTCCCAGGAGAGCATATCCCTCCTTGATGATACGATTGAGACCTGATACCTCGAGACCTAGCTCGCTGAGGAACATTGCCTTGTCCTCGTCGCCCATATCTGAAATCTCAGCCTCTATCTGAGCGCAGATAGGCAGTACAGCGGAGTGTTCCTCTTCTGCAAGCTTGCATACAGCCTTATAGTTCTCATTTGTATCTATATTGTTGGTGAAATCTTCCTCACTGAGGTTAGCCGCATAGATAACCGGTTTTGCAGACAGCAGGGGAGTTGACTTTATAAGCTCTCTCTCCTCGTCTGTGAAGTCAAAGCCTCTTGCTGATTTCCCTTCTTCAAGATGTGCCTTGAGCCTTTCAAGGAACTCAGCCTCAGCAATGTACTTCTTATCGCCCTTTGCAGCCTTTTTAGCCCTGTCTATACGTCTTTCTACCATTTCTATATCCGAGAAAATAAGTTCGAGATTGATAGTTTCGATATCGCGGAGAGGATTGATACTGCCGTCAACGTGGATTATATTGGGATCCTCAAAGCACCTTACAACGTGTACGATAGCGTCTACCTCGCGGATATCCGCAAGGAACTTGTTTCCCAGTCCCTCGCCCTTGGAAGCTCCTTTTACGAGACCTGCGATGTCCACAAATTCAAGGGTAGCAGGTGTGAATTTATCCGGCTCGTACATTTCTGCTAGTTTATCAAGTCTTTCGTCGGGAACTGATACGATACCAACGTTTTTTTCGATAGTGCAGAATGGGTAGTTTGCGGATTCCGCACCTGCATTTGTAAGTGCGTTAAAGAGTGTGCTTTTGCCCACGTTGGGCAGACCGACCATGCCAAGCTTCATATTTATTTCTTACCTTTCTCATATCTTTCCCCGCCGTTAAAGGCGGGGAGGATTAATTTAATTATTAGCGTAAGTAGTGCGCTTATTGTTTACAAGCGAAGTAACGTTGGAGTTCTGTATCTGTACATCGCCTGTAGCTGTACCGATATCCTTAGGATTGCCAGCATTAACGACCATTGATACTTCGGAATCAACTATAGTAACGTTGCCGGTGCCGGTTGCGTCGCCGATACCTGTAACTTCGTCGCCCTCAGAGTCTATGGTGATTGAGGCGTTCTGTATCTTGGTATTGATATTGCCCTTCATTGCGCCTATGCAGGAATGCTTTGCAGAACGCATCTTCATGCTTATCTTGCCTTTTTTGATGTATATGCTGCCCTCGCCGTCTTCAAGAACGCCGATTCCCACAGCCTGAGCACCGGTGCAGGACATAGTGATATCAGCATCAGAGCTGATAGTGGATATGCCCTTACAGCTTCCTATACCGGTTACCTTGATACCGGATATAGTTATATCCAGCGAGCATTTCTCACTGATATCTATACTTGCGTCGCCGTTGAAGCTTCCGATAGCAAGTCCATTATGGGAGTACATAAGTATCTTTATTTTGCCTGAGATCAGCTTGATATTTGAGTCGTCATCATTATGACCGCCGCCGATACACAGTGCTTCAACGCTGTTGGATATTATCTCGAGAGTTCCACTGAAGTCGACAGTTATATCTCCGTAGCCGTGGTCGTAATCATTTCCGATGCCTATACCCTCCGAAGCATAGCAGTCTATGGTGAGACTGCCTTTGCCACGTAGCTCGAACTGTGAGCCCATTGGCACATAAATACCGGAATAGCTGAGCTTATTGGTCTTTACGACATTGAGGACAAGTTGAGCATATTCTCCTACGGTGATAGTAGGCTTGCTGTTGCCGCTTATCATATTTACGTTTTTAAGAGTAAGTTCGCAACTGTGATTATCCATAATGGATATATTCATCTTCACCTGTTTGTCGGGATCGCCGACGATAGTGAGCTTGCTCTGATAAACGTGTATATCCGTATACTTTTCAAGGGCGAGCTTTAGGAGATCCAGCTCAGTCTCGTTCTGAGCTGCGTATATCTTCTTTACGCCCTCTGGGCGTACTTCAAGATTGGTCTTGATGATCTCGTCCTTTACGTCTGAGGAGATACTGTTGAGGAATAGTGGCTTCGGCTTTGAAGTGTAATAACCCTGAATAAGATCAACACCGAGGCGTATAACTGTTTTCAACTCCTGAACGGTCTCCACGCCCTCAGCAAGTGATTGCAGATGATTCTCGTGACAGAATTCTATTATTGATGTAACGAGCTGCTGCTTTTTGAGATCGTTATGGATATCGCTTATGAGTGAGCGGTCTATCTTTATATAATCCGGCGAATAGTGAAGCAGATTCGAGGAATTTGAATAGCCGGCGCCATAGTCATCGATAGCAAGCTTGCAATGAGCAAAACCGCAGCGCTTTTTGAGAAGCTCTATGGACTCATCTGTAGCAGCGGTCTCCTCAACTATCTCTATGACTGTTTTTTCTAGGAGTTCGCCGTATGTAAGATAAAGCTCATTGAATTCCTCGTCGCTCAGGAGATGACTTGGAAGGCAGTTTATAAAGAGCTTGCGCTTTTCAAATATCTGCTGATTATCGCTGAGAAGCTTAAGGGTATTAAAGAAGGTAAGCTTCTCAATGGAGTAAAGGTCGTTTTGAGCGGCAGCTATCTTCAGAATCTGAGTAGGAGCCATCTTAATATCGCCGACAGTCCTCATAAGAGCTTCATATCCGACGATTTCACCAGTCTGAGCTTCGACCACGGGCTGGAAATAGTATGTGAGAAGATTGTCCTGAACTATGCGTGAGAAGGTCTGAGCATTACGGTATGAGTCCTTTTCACGTATATAGTTCTCCTCGGAGTACCAGTTGATGACTGAGCGCTTATCCGTTCTTGCTTCAAACAGGGCGAATTCAGAGAAATTCATCAGCATATTGAAGTCTGTAGCTTCCTCAGGATAGGACGCACAGCCGATAGAAAGGCTTATGCGGCTCTTGTCGGAGATATCTATTATCTCGCCGAAGTCATCGGTAAGTGTGCAGTTCTGCACAGCCTCGCCCATACTATTGAGAATATTGTATATGTTCATCTTGTCGCAGTCGCAGAAGAAGACGCATATCTCATAGTTGGACTTCGAGCCTATAATGATGGTATCGCTTTCAAAGCTTTTCAGAGCCTCCGCAACGGAGGTTATGCAACTGTTGGTATTGTCCACAGTAAGGTATGAACCTAGCTTGTCTATGCCGTTTATAAATATAGTGGCAAGACACGCCTGTTGTACGTCAGGAAGTATCTTCTTTATTTTCTGTGAGAAGGAAGGGTAGGATGGCAGACGGGTTATGGGATCGTACTCTACAAAGGAGTTGCGGTCATTGAATTCCGTTATCTGACGTGTAAAGTCTTGTATGAAGCCTATCCACTCATCGCTGCTCTCATAGACGTTCATTTTGACATAGCGTGAGGTATTTCCGTCGGTGAATTTGTATATATGCTTTTGTCCTTCTATCGGGTTTTTTGAGATCTTTTCAAGGAGGTCAAAAAACTCGAATTCGTTGATCTTTTCGCTCTGACAGCCAAGGATATGACAGGAAACTGCGTCAAGGTAAGCAGTCTTTTCCTTTGCAATATAGGTAAAGGCGCCTATATTGCCCACGAACTGCTGAAAGACCTGCCAGTCATGACTGAGCGCGGGAGGGTTTTTGCTGAAATCAAAAATACTCATAATGTCCCCTTATACCGCGAGAGCTGCACTTAAAATACAGTAACAGCCCATTGGCACCTGCGTTTACCGGTCAGCAGGAGACCGTGATAACGTACATTTATACATTTTTATTATACTACATCAGGGCATGAATGTCAACAAAAAAGCCGCCATTGGCGGCTTGGGAAATACTTTATAGGCATCAGTCGAGGAAGTCTTTGACTTTTTTGCTTCTGCTGGGGTGACGGAGTTTTCTCAGTGCCTTAGCTTCGATCTGACGGATACGCTCACGGGTAACATCAAAGCGCTGACCTACCTCTTCAAGGGTACGGGATTTGCCGTCCTCAAGACCGAAGCGGAGCTTCAACACCTTTGCTTCACGGTCTGTCAAGGTAGAGAGCACTTCGTTGAGCTGCTCCTTAAGTAGAGTATGGGAAGCTGCCTCTGCCGGAGCTGGAGCGTCATCGTCGGGGATAAAGTC
>NZ_JAGCFH010000230.1 GCF_017650195.1 Ruminococcus sp.
CATCAAAAATAGCGTTTATCTCATCAAGATTTAAGAATTGAGCAGCCATATCACTGCTGAATTTCGTACGCACATCAGAATTGTAACGCTCATCAGCAAGCCATATTCTGATAGGAACTATAAAACCGAGCTTCTTTCTGAAAGCAATCTCCTCAGGAAGAACCTTTGACGCAGCTGTCCTGAATGCGACCTTGTTCGTTTCATCATTTACCTTGTATTTTGAAGGCATACGTGAAGCAATATCGAATATCCTGAGATCTGTAAGAGGCATACGTATTTCAAGTCCAAAAGCAGTGCTCATTTTGTCTACATTCAGATAAATGTCACCTTCTAGCCAGATCTGTATATCAACGTCTGACATCTTTGTAAGCGGATCAAGGCCTTCAGTTTCGTCGTATATATACTTCACAAGGTTTATCGGAAGCACATCAGGGTTATAATGCCTGAGTATCTTCTGTTTTTCATCTTCCTTCATGATATTGGTATTTCCAACATAGAAGGTTTTGAGGTTATCTCCGTAACGCTCAGCATTACGGTACATATTATAGCCGCCGAAGAACTCATCTGCACCCTCACCTGAGTAGCATAGTTTAGTATGTGCGGCAGTTGCCTTGCAACCTAGGGTAAAAACAATTGCTGAAGCATCGCCAAGAGGTTGCTCCATGTTGTACATTACAAATGGTACAATATCAAAAAAGTCCTTTGGCTGTATATTGGCAATACTGTGCTCAACATTGAGAAGCTCGGCTGTCTTTGCTGCCACACGCGACTCGTCGAACCTTTCTTCATCATAGCCACAGGAATCAGCTCTTTTTGCGTCAGACATAGCAAGAACATATGATGAATCAACACCGCCAGAAAGGAATGATTCGGCTGTCTCGTTATCGTCTTTTACCTCATGAAAAATATTTCCAAGTGTCTCGTGTATCTCATCTGCCCACTCTTTAAGAGTCTTGGAATCGTCAGGTTTGAATTCAGGGGCCCAGTAGCGCTCTATAGTAAGAACTCCGTCTTTGAATTCAAGCCAATGTCCTGGCATGAGCTTCTTTACCCCCTTGAAGAAGGTATCCTCTCCGGCTACGTAGGTCAACGTCATATAAATCTGGAGCATATCTAAGTTTAGCTCCTTTACAAAGCCTTCCTGACCTATTATCCTGCTGATATTTGTTCCGCAAAGCAGTCTGTTGTCTTTAGTTATGTAGTAGTAGAACGGCTTTGTGCCAAACTGATCTCTCAAGCAGAAATATTTGTTTTCCTCAGTATCAAACAGAGCAAAAGCAAACATACCGTAAAAATGGTCAGCCATTTCCCTGCCCCATTTTTCATAAGCTCTTATTATAATCTCCTTTTCACGTTCTTCACGTGAAAGATCCTTTCCTATGTTAAGCTCACTGCAAAGCTCGCGCCAATTGCGTATATGACCTCTGTAATCGCAGATCTTTATCAATTAAGTTCACTCCTTGATCGGTATAGACTATATTTCCTCAGAATTGAGCGGACGATTCATAAGAGCACCAAGTGCCAGTCTTATATCTCCGCCGTTGAAAAGTACTTCATTGAGCTGTTCTGTAATAGGCATTGAAACACCCTTCTGTTTGGCCAGTGAATATGCAGCCTTGCAGCAGAAATATCCTTCGACAGTACCTACACGTTCTACTGCTTCTTCAGGCGATACGCCCTGACCTATGAGTATACCGGCACGTCTGTTTCGGCTGTGCATACTTGTACAAGTTACTATAAGGTCGCCTAATCCGGTAAGTCCGCTGAAGGTATTAGGATTTGCTCCGCAGGCTTTTCCAAGACGTGCTATCTCATGAATACCTCTCGTCATAAGTGCTGCCTTTGTATTATCACCATAACCGAGACCGTCGCATATACCAACACACAAAGCAATGATATTTTTTAGCGCTCCACCAATCTCACAACCCTTTACATCGTCATTCAGGTATATCCTGAGATACTGATTGCCAAATTCGCGCTGTACATACTCTGCTGCATTACGGTTCTCGGAAGCGGCAACGATAGTGGTCGGGACACATCTTGCGACTTCTTCCGCATGGGAGGGACCTGATAAGACTACCATTTTATCAGTCTTTATCTCCTCGCAGATCACTTCGCTAAGGGTTTTAAGACTTCCCTCTTCAAGACCCTTTCCTGTATTTACAACGACCATATTATCATCAACAAAGGGAGCCGCCGCTTTTGCAACATCTCTTACAAAAGAAGAAGGAATACCAAAAAACAGCATATCACAGCCCTTTATACATGATATATCACTTGTCATGGCAATACTTTCCGATACAGGCACACCAGGCAGCTTTTGTATATGTTCGCCGTGCGAACGTATTTCATCTATCTCTGACTGAAACTTTGACCATACTGTGACCTTGTGCTTTCCACAATGCTCAGCCATTATAGCAAGACTGAGACCGAATCCACCGGAACCAAGTATAACTATATTTGCCATAATGCTCAACTCCTCTCAATATATCAGTCCCTGCCTATTTCTATGCGGTGAAACGAGAACTTATTCTCATTTCCTTCAATAAGCCTCTGAATATTTGAGCGATGCATCCATATAACCACTGCCGCCATAGGCAACGATAAGACCATATAAAGCAAGCTTCTGCTAAAAGCATAATTATCAACGATAAGCGACATCAGCAGTGTTGCAATAGGACAGTAGGCTGTGGCAATAATAGACGAAAGCGAAACATATCTGGAAAGTGCAAGCATAACAACAAATATTGCCAAAAGTGCAATAAATACCTTATAATCTACTGCGATGAAGGAAGCTGCGCCTACAAGAACGCCCTTTCCACCCTTGAAGCCATAATAAATCGGAAATACATGACCTATTATCGCAAAGAAACCAGCTATATAGCCAATATAATGCGTATCATTTCCAGGCATGAGACCGGTATTCATAAGATGACAGAAGCCTCTTGCAAGCAGAACAGCTATTATTCCCTTAAGTAGATCACCAATAAGTGTCAACAGAGCACAGGTTTTGCCTGTACATCTGAATGTATTTGTAAGTCCTGCATTTCTGCTACCCATATCACGTATATCTCTTCCGGTCATCATTCTGACTACGATAATAGAAAAATTGAGACTTCCGAGAAAATAACCAAGTCCTGCGCTGACAAGCAAAGTAATAAAGATTTTCATTATTTATCATTACCTCCTCTTTCACGGACTATGAAACGAACTGGTGTTCCTTCAAGACCGAATGTTGAACGTATTTGATTTTCAATGTATCTTCTGTAGGAAAAATGAAACAAATCGGCTCTGTTAACAAATGTAACGAATGTAGGCGGTTTTGTTGAAGGCTGTGTCATATAGTATATCTTCAGTCTTCTACCCTTGTCTGACGGAGGCTGGACTCTTGTTGTCGCATAAGCAAGCACATCGTTCAGCATACCAGTCGAGATTCGCATACTATTCTGTTCAAATGTATATTTTATAAGTTCATAAAGCTTATTTATACGCTGTCCTGTCTTAGCAGATATAAAAACAAACGGTACATAAGACATAAAACTGAAATCGTTCTCCAGCTTTGTTCTGAATTCCTGCATCGTCTTATCGTCCTTATCTACAAGATCCCATTTGTTTACAGCTACGACACAGGCTTTTCCCTGTTCATGCGCATATCCTGCTACCTTTGAATCCTGCTCTGTAAAGCCTTCTGTTGCATCGAGCATTATAACGCACACGTCAGCGCGGTCAACAGCCATATATGCTCTCAGAACACTGTAATGCTCTACTTTTTCTGTGACCTTTGACTTTTTACGGATACCAGCCGTATCAATAAAAACAAACTTTCCAAATTCGTTTTCAATAACAGTATCTGTTGAATCACGTGTAGTTCCAGCTATATCCGAAACAATAACACGTTCTTCTCCTGCGATCTTATTGATAAGAGAGGATTTTCCTGCATTTGGTTTGCCTATTACAGCTACTTTTATATGATCCTCATCATACACTGTTTCTTCGCTGTCCGGAAGGCTTTCATAGACCTTATCCAGCATATCTCCCGTACCGTGACCGTGTACAGAAGAAATAGGATATGGATCTCCAAGTCCGAGATTATAAAATTCATATAATTCCAAAGGAGGATCTCCGAGAGTGTCAACTTTATTTACTGCAAGAACTACCGGCTTGCCGCTTTTGAGTAACATCTGGGCTACTGCATAGTCATCAGCAGTGACTCCGCAACGTATATCAGTAACAAATACAATAACATCGGCCTTTTCTATCGCAAGCTCCGACTGTCTTCTCATCTGAGAAAGAATAACATCGTTACTGTCAGGCTCAATTCCGCCTGTGTCAACGACCATGAACTCTTTGCCTCGCCATTCACATTTTGAATAAATACGGTCTCGTGTAACACCGGGAGTGTCCTCAACTATCGAAAGACGCTGTCCAATAAGCTTGTTGAAAAGCGTTGATTTTCCGACGTTAGGTCGTCCGATAACTGCAACTATAGGTAATGACATTGACGTCCTCTCCTTTCTTTTAAATATTATTATTAAGTGTATTTCAAAAAACAAAAAATGTTTCAAATTTTCAAAACAAATAAATTAGAATTATTTATCGCTATTTCAATAAGTTACTCCCATTATTGCGTCTAGAAGCTCATAACCGTCGCTGTTTGTCGATTTTATACTAACATTTATCTCTCTTTCCACATCTGCAACTGTAAGATCATCAAGAAAAACATCCGAGTCGCGCCTAAGCATGGAAGATGATATCAGTAGCTCATCTCCAAGTTCTTTTCCTTTGAGCTGAGCTATAAGATCCTGAGCGGTTATAAGTCCGGTAACTGTAATAGTTTCACCGAAAAAATCATTTCTTATGCGATATACATTGCATTTAAGCAGCGGAAATCGATTCTCTGCCATCTCTGCAAGCATTTTTATGGTATTAAAAGCAGAATAACCCGTTGCTATGGACACGCAACGCTCTCCGCCTTCCCACTCAGCTATATCAAGCGCTTTTTCAAATTCATCGATTAGAGAACGAAGCATACCGACGCCATTCTCATACTGTGAAAAATCCTCGTAGACCTCTACTTGCGGAAGTTCTCTTTCTGCAATAAGATAGAACTCGTCCGAAGGAAAAACAGTCCTTGTCCCGAATTTTTTCAGAAATTTTTGCTGGAATTCTTCAATAATATCTATAGTATCCCCAGCTGTTTCTTTTGTAAAGCTGACAAGCGGATACAGACCTTCCCTAAATTTTGTCAGTCCTACAGGAACAACAGCCATACTTGTAATATTTGGCATGAGTTCACCGAGATCAGTTAGCGATCTTCTCAACTCATCGCCGTCATTAAGTCCGGGACAGCATACTATCTGACAGTTAAGCTTTATACCATTTTCAGCGAGCTGACGAATAAACTTAAGCTTCTCGCCAGCAAAACGGTTATGCATCATTTTTACTCTGAGTTCAGGATTGGTCGTATGTACTGAAACGTTGATATTCAGCTTCATTTCGATGATTCTGTCTATGTCCTCCTGCTTCATATTGGTCAGTGTGACATAGTTACCCTGTAAAAAAGACAGTCTTGCGTCGTCGTCCTTAAAATAAAGGGTCTCTCGCATACCGGGCGGCATCTGATCAATGAAGCAGAAAACGCATTTATTGCTGCATGACTGCTTCTGATCCATAAGGAAAGTTTCAAATTCTAGCCCGAGATCGTCATATTCGTCCTTGGAAATATTTATTGTAAGCGGCTTGTCATTTCTTTCAAGCTTTACTGTTATATCTGTATCGGCAGCATAGTACATATAGTCAAGTACGTCTTTTATACCATGACCATTTATTTCAACGAGTATATCGCCACTTTTTACTCCGGATAGGTCTGCCGGAGAGCCATGCATAACGCTGTTGATCTTAACCATATATCTTCTCCAAAAAACTTAAAAAGGAGAGAAGGTTCACTCCTCCTCTCCTTCTCTTTTATCGGATCAAGCCGATTATTCAGCGTCGATCTTAAGGACCTCAACGCCCTTATAGAATCCGCAGTTTTTGCAAACCTTATGCGGAGCCTTATATGAGCCGCAGTTGTCACACTTTGACATTGCGGGTGCTTCAAGCTTCCATACTGCTGAACGTCTCTTATCACGTCTTGCCTTGGAAGTTTTTCTCTTCGGTACAGCCATTCTGGCACCTCCTTACAGAGCTTCACAGCTCATTATTATTAAGATGATCGCACTGTTTTTCATTAAGATCGCAACCGCAGACTAAACAAAGTCCCTTGCAGTCATCCTTGCACAGTATCTTTGTCGGCAGACTGAGAAGCATATCTGTCAGCGCAATTTCATTCAAATCAATGCTCTCGCCGTCCGCTACGACATAATCATCATTGTCTTCATTGCTGACGGAAGGAACAACAATATGGTCAAATGAGAGATCATAATCCCTTGAAAATTCTTTCAGGCATCTGTCACACGTATGAAGAAGCCTAAATACTGCAGAATAATCAAGGTAAACAACTCCTGCTCTGTTATGGAGCTTTCCGCTAAGATTTACAGGCGAATTAAAGATATAACCTTTAATTTCACTGAACTCCTCAGGCGGTATTTCATAGGAGAAATCTTTCTTCTCACCAACTATATCGAATATCTGCTTTAAATTGATTTTCATATTATAATCCTTCAGAGCACTATAAAATATATTATACACCAAACACCTGGATATGTCAATAGTTCAGTGTAAAAATTTCGTTCTTAAACGAGAATTATTTGATAAACTGCTTAACGCTTTCAGGAAGCTCAGAATCATCTGCTGAAACTGTAAATACTATTGTTGCTTCCTCACCTGTTAGCTTATCAAGTTTCTCAAAAAGTGAGCCGAGTGCATTATAATCACGGCCAACTATCTTAAGGATACCGTCAACGAAAACATCCTTGATATCATAGTTTCCAGCAAGCATACCTGCAACGAAGCCATAGAATGCTTCTGTGCCTTCAATTGAAAAGCTCTCTGTATCACACCATCTTACTCTGAAACTGATAGAACGTCTGATATTATCGCCTTTTTCGATACATACAAGATTACCGTTTGTTGACTTTACTGCCTCGTTAATCTGATCAATGAGTATCTTGGTTTTTCCTGTACCTTTTTTTCCTGTAATAAGCTTAATCATAATTTACTCCTTCCGTGCCTTGTGGCATTTATGACGTATTATATTTTGTATAAAGACTAAACAGACTATCAGCCGAGTTTAGCTTCAAGAGCAGCCTTAGCACCCTCATAACCGGGCTTGCCAAGAAGTGCGAACATATTTGACTTATAGCTTTCAACACCAGGCTGGTTGAAAGGATTTACTCCAAGCACATAGCCTGAGATAGCACAAGCCTTCTCAAAGAAATATATCATATAACCAACATTTTCTTCTGTCGTATCATCAAGCTCAAGTATGATATTCGGAACGCCGCCCTCTGTATGAGCAAGCACAGTACCCTCGAACGCTTTTCTGTTAACTACAGACATATTCTGATTTGTCAGGAAATTGAGACCGTCGAGGTTTTCAGCGTCAGGCTCAAGGAAGAGATCTGTCTTGGGCTTCTTGATATCAACAACTGTCTCAAAGAGAATTCTTGCTCCATCTTGGATATACTGTCCCATAGAATGAAGATCTGTTGAGAATACAGCAGCTGACGGGAATATACCTTTATTATCCTTACCTTCGCTTTCTCCGAAGAGCTGCTTGTACCACTCAGACATCATCACAAAACTTGGATCGTAAGAAACGAGCATTTCAACAGACTTACCCTTTCTGTAAAGGATATTTCTGAGAGCAGCGTATTTATAGCAGTCATTGTTGTCAAAATCAGCTGTAAAATCAGCCTGTGCCTTAGCAGCGCCCTTCATAAGAGCATCAATATCACAACCAGCTACAGCAATAGGTAGAAGGCCTACAGCTGTGAGGACTGAGAAACGTCCTCCTACATCGTCCGGAATAACGAAGGTCTCATAGCCCTCGGCATCTGAGAGATTCTTAAGAGTTCCTCTTGCCTTATCTGTAGTGGCAAAAATACGGTTCTTAGCCTCTTCCTTGCCATACTTGTCCTCGACCATCTTTTTGAATATTCTGAAAGCGAGAGCAGGCTCTGTTGTAGTACCTGATTTTGATATAACATTTACCGAAAAGTCCTTGCCCTCACAAAGAGCAATGATCTCGTTTAAATAAGCAGGATTAATACTGTTTCCTACATAGTAGATATCGGGCGTATCTTTTTTCATATTGTTGTAAAGAGGCGATTTGAGGAGCTCAATAGCAGCTCTTGCGCCAAGATATGAACCACCGATACCAATAACGATAAGAATTTCCGAATTTGCTTTAATTCTCTCGGCAGCAGCCTTGATACGTGCAAATTCTTCCTTATCATAGGCTGTAGGAAGATCTACCCAGCCTAAAAAGTCATTGCCAAGACCAGTCTTGTTTTGAAGCGACTGAGCAGCAGCTTCAACCTGAGCCTTGATACCGGTCAGTTCGTCAGCATTGACAAAGTCCTTCAAATATTTGGTGTTGAGTTTCAAAGACATTAAAATTTACCTCCAATATGTATGGCAATCCATACAATATAATTTACCATCTTTATGATACTATATTTTCGGATTTTTTTCAAGTACCTTTACGTAACATTTTCAACATTTGTGCAATTCTGCCTATTTCAGCATTATTATTCATGCAATTTCGTCAACATTGCAATCAGCACATATTTAAGGTCAAGCGCAGGAACAGCCTCGGAAGTTACTATATCCGCCTCGTATACAAGAGTATCTCCGCTATAAAATGCCGCGCATCCAATTGGTTGACCAATATATACAGGGGCGTTTATATATCCCGGGATAACGACCTTAGTTATCAAGTCTCCATTATTTCTTGGAACAACTGCTTTTCCTTGTTCATAAATATGAATTTCAACAGCACTTTCTGTACCGTTCATAACATTGAGCGGCATGAGCATTTCATCTGGGAACATTGTTAAAGTAACATTATAATTACTAAATCCCTGCTTGAGAAGACTTTTTATACTTTTGTATGCATCATCTTCGGTATCATTTCCTAAAGAAACAGCGATAAATGTGTTACCACTATCATTTCTGCCTCCCTCAGCAATACAATAACCACTCTCAGCGGAATGGCTTGCCTTGAATCCGATATGCAGACTGTATTTTGCTGAAAGCTTGTTCTCATTTACCAATTCAACCTTTCCATCTTTGACAAAATCACGCCATATAGAGAAATACTCAGTCAAAAAAGAATATTTGTAAAGCTCAGAGCAAATAACTGCAATATCATAAGCCGAAGAGTACTCCTCTGTAGAATAATAACCATAAGGTGAAACAAATCTTGTATTCCTGAGGCCTAGATCGAAAGCTCTTGCATTCATATCCATAACAAAGGTCTGCACATCACCGGATACTCTTTGGGCAAGTACTGTCATCGCATCATTGGCATTACCTACAATAACACTTTTCAGAAGCTCATCTACCGACATTTTATCTCCCTGTTCAAGCCATATAACAGCTCCTTTTGTATTTTTTACATCATCAGATGCAGTCAGTATCTCATCCATCTGTAATTCTCCGCTGTTGATTCGTTCAGCAACAAGTAACACGCTCATAAGTTTTGAAAGAAATCCTGCGTTTAACCGCATGTTCGAATTCTTTTCATCAAGAACAGTTTGGGTTTCAGGTTCCATAAGTATATAAGCTGTGGCTTCCTTATTCTCTATAACATCAGCACCTATACATAAAGCCGAAAAGCATATAAAAGCCGTGAAAATAATAACTGTAACAAAAAATCTTTTCATTTTCCTCACCTCAAAATAGTATATGCCAAAATAGCAAAGGAAATGAAAAAGAGCGGCTATGAAGCCGCTCTGAATTATTAGTTCTTATGGACAGTTATAATGAATCCGTCGTTATTATCGCCTGAAATTTCATAGTTTCCAGATATAGGGACTCTTGTGACGAGCTTCTCCCCAGCTCCTGTAACGGAGTAGATCTGATAACCATTTCCATTAAAAGCAAATGTATACGGATCGTCAAAGCTATACTGCTCAAGAAAATCAACATACTCTTCGAGACACATATCCTTCTGCTTCATTATAGCAGAATTAATCTCTCCGACATATCTTAAATGCCACGGACAATATTCATCGCCGGTAATATTCTTTTTACCCTGAGGATATCTTACGATAAAGCCGTATTTCCAGCAGTTATCCACCACCCAACTCTCGTAATCATTTCCATCATAAGTTATAACAGAGCCGTAAGCTTTAAGTGCAAGATCTATACAGTATCCGGACTTTGACTCGGCAAACGACTTCGGGCATAAAGAATCGCCGCCTGTATATGTATTTGTAGTGCCGTATACGATAAAATCTGCTAACGAAGTCTCATTCGCATAGGCTTCCATCATATTGTTAAGCGCTTCCGCAGCATCCTTATTCAAATATATATGCTCACCGCAAAGGAGATAATAATCATTTTTTTCATCTGCAAGATCGACCATAAGCTTCTGAGCCGCTTCGCTTGCAGGACTATCTTCGGTGTAAACAGCAAGAATACCGTTTGAAGACTCGCTTTTATCAAGTTCTCTCTCGGAGTACCCAAGGTACTTGATACCTTCAAAAGCAGTTGTCATCTGATCCACTGTACTGTACGACAGACTGCTTCCAGTCGAAGTCTCTACTGGTTCTTCCAAACCACGGAAATCCCCGTTGACTTTTATATTATTCGGCTGCTGACTCGAAAGACTTCTTCTGAGCCCGTCCGCACCGAAAAGGGTCACAACGATCACACCCATTGCGAGAAAAACGCGGTCTGTTCTGAGCCGACATTTTTTCTTCTCCTTCATTATACATATCCTCCGATATTTGTTCTACATCACTGAAATAATATATCTGTGTTTCTTTATTTTTTTATCTGTTTCAGGTTATTTGTTTATTTCTCCACCTGTATATATAAGCGCTGTCCGCGCCGTAATTTTTATTTATCAGAATGCATGACCCAAACGCAACTGTCCTTTATCTATATTCTCAAACTTGTCCGTTTGCTGAAATAAATAAAAAGACACTGCTGTTTTCTCATTTTGTTCTGCGTTATAATGCGGAAATAACAGATAATCTGTCCCTGAGCAAAGCATCACCAAAACGAATCCGTGAAAACAAATATGTTCATATACGGATAATGACACTTAACCCTATTGATTCCGAAAAATTTTTAGAACTTAAAAGAAAACCGCTGTGCCTGCATAATGCAAGTTAGCATTTTACATTTCACTTTTTTGTTTCCTTCTTTTGTTCATTCTACACTTTTAATATATATATCTCTGTATTTA
>NZ_JAGCFH010000231.1 GCF_017650195.1 Ruminococcus sp.
GCCGCCAGCTGCGTCACCCTGCTGGCCACCGAAGCCGCCCCACTGCTGAGCACCGCCCTGCTGTGCGTCGCCGCCCATGTTCCAGCCGCCAGCTGCGTCACCCTGCTGGCCGCCGAAGCCGCCCCACTGCTGAGCACCGCCCTGCTGTGCGTCGCCGCCCATGTTCCAACCGCCGTTCTGGCCGCCCATGTTCCATCCGCCTTGCTGAACATCTTCGTCAGCGTTTACTGCGGGACCGCCTGCGCCGCCAAGCTGAACATTGCCCCAGTTGCCCTGAGCTGCGTCACCATTCTGACCGCCCATGTTCCAGTTGCCCATGTTGAAGCCGCCCTGAGCTGCGTCACCATTCTGACCGCCCATGTTGCCCCAGTTCATGTTTCCGCCGCCGAAGTTCATGCCGCCGAAGCCGCCCATGCCTCCGCCGCCTTCTTCGTATACCTTACCTGTTACATAGATACCTTTTTCGTAATCGAAGAGGTTATCGGGATCGGTAACGAGTGAGATTACCTTCATGTTCTTGTACTTGTCAACGTTGGTTGAGCCAACGAAATAAGTCTTTGTAACTACAGCACTTGATCTGCCCTGAGAATCAACTGCTACTGCACGTACAACGGCTGCCTTGAGCACGCCCTCATCGGGAGCAAGAATGTCGGTATAAGCCGAGATGTCTGTTCTTGCGCTGAGCTTGTTAGGCTGGCTGGTCATATCCTGTACTGTGATAGGACCTGTGTATCTCTCGGAAGCAGATGTAGGATCGCTTCCGTCCAGTGTATAGTAAATGGTTGTGCCCTGAGGAGCTTCCAGTGTGAGAGAGAAGCTATTGTTATAGAAACCACTCTCTGCGGAGAAACCGGGGGTCCTTATTGCGTTTGAGCCCTCGGGAGCACTGTTTGCAGCGTCTGGAGTGGTTGAGAGAACATAAAACTCTCCGCTTCCGTCTGGATACTGACCGTAGGAAGTATCCTTAGCCATATCGTCAAAAGTTATCTGAGAAGCTACGTTTCCAGAAGCATCGGTAAGAGTGAGGGTCTCGCCGCTGGTGGAAAGTCCGAAAGGAGCGATGGCGCTGTTTGTCTCGCCTGCTGTTCCGTCACAGAAAACTACCTTTCTTCCGCCTGCCTGAATGGTAGTGCCTGCGGGGAATGTGAAGCGGTAAGGTGTTTCAGCCTTGTCGCTTATGCCCCATCCGCTGATATCGACTGCACTGTTAGAGCTGTTGTAGAGCTCTATCCAGTCGTAGGTACCGCCGTCGGGAGCTGTGTAGGTGGAATTCTTCGGACATACTTCATTGATAGTTACCGAGCTTGCTGCAGATACCTGAGCAGCCGGGAATGCGCCTGCGGTTCCGAGGATCATAGCAAGGCTCATTATACCTGAAACCGTTCTTCTTGCTGATTTGTTTAACATAATTTTCCCTCCATTGTGATTTTTCATGTTACCTTGAACTCGGGTTCACAAAACCCTCATTCTTTTTTCATCTTGCTTACATGATATAAAATCATTCTTAAAATAATCTTAAACCTGTCTTAAACTGGAAAAATCTTTTTCAGGGGTCTTAAACAGCAGCTTTTTCAAGCTATTCCGTAATTTCAGTATATCACCTTCAACAAACTCTGTCAACGAAAAGAGCAAAAAATGAACAATTAATTCAAAGACAGCAAAAAATGAATGGATTTTTGATATGTTTTATGGCTTTTATGTTATCTTTACTGATTTTTAAAATATAAATAATAACATATTTTCACTTGACTGTAAACTTATTTCATAGTATCATGTATATATATAATATTTCAGATATATGAGAGAATTCCCATTCTCATACGTCTAATAAGTGAGAAGGGAGCATCATTCCGGAAAGGGGGCGCTCATGGATCAAGGTGCATCTCTGTACCGCCGTTATCTCGACGGTGACGACGAAGCTATGGTGGAGCTGATACACGTCTACAAGGATGGTCTTATACTGTATCTCAATGGAATAGCTGGAAATCTCAGTCTAGCCGAGGAGCTTATGGAGGATACCTTCTTCAAGCTTGCTGCAAAGAGACCGAGATACTCGGAAAAAAGTTCATTCAAGACATGGCTGTACACCATAGGCCGCAACTCTGCACTTGACAGCCTGCGTAAAAGCAAGCGCATATCCGACATTCCCATAGAGGAACGATATGATATTTCCGATGAGCGCGATCTTGAACAGGAATATCTGCGCGAGGAACAAAAGATCTCTCTTCACAGGGCTATGGAAACTCTCAGCTCGGATTACAAACAGGTGCTTTATCTCACCTTCTTTGAGGAAATGAGCAATGCTGAGGCTGCTGCAGTAATGAAAAAAAGCAGACGGCAGATTGAGAATCTCCTGTACAGAGCCAAGCTCGCGCTGAAAACAACGCTGGAAAAGGAGGGCTTTGAGTATGAGGGACTATAAAGACATAGCAAACAGTGTTTTCCGGCGCCGCGAAGAATATGAAAAGGAAAAGTCAAGGAAAAAAGCAGTATTTATAAGACGTACATCTATTGCCCTCAGCTGCTGCCTAATGCTGACCGTATGTTTCGGTATATGGCGCATGAATCTTCTGGATCCAATCTTCGGACCCAACGGTGGAAATAAGTTCGACATGACAGAGCCTCCTACAGCAGCCTATACAGATATCGTTACCACCACTGACAGCAGTACCACTGCAGCATCGTCTTTAGCATCTGCAACGACTGAGTTTTCTGGCACTTCAACAAAAATAACAACGGTGACTCCAACATCATCTGTAGCATCATCTGCAAGCACAGCGACTGCAACGTCCTCACACGCTGCAAATACCACCGCAGCAGACAGAAGGACGACAGCTTCCTATACCGAGATCACGCGCCGCACGTCAACTACTTCGGCTTCAAGTACTATGGTTACAACAACTCCTGAAGCTGTCGCTACGGATACCAATATGCTTCTGACGACTACGAGATATACTTTCCCTACAACTGTCACAAGAACTACAATACGCACGACTACCGCAAGGACCACTACGGCAAGAACTACCTCGCGCCAGCCTTTAACAAGTGCTACAGCACGCCCGACCACCACATTTGCGCACACTACGACAACAAGGGCTACCACATATTTGCACACTACGACAACAACAACAAGGACTACCATAACCGGTATTTATACGACTATCACGGCAATGCCTTCTCAGACTACCTATGTATCGAGCACAGTATCTCCTCATACCACCTATGTGACGAACGCTGTGCCTCCTCAGAATGAAACGTTGACCGGTTTCAACTACAGGGGCTCATTATACACCATTTCGGACAGATATGACAGCCGCCCCAATTACTCAATCGACCATGTCATCTACAGTGGAAAGATGGAGCTAAACGGCGATGTAATCCCTTACAGTGTCTATGTATTCGACGGCATTACCGAAGAGTTTATATGCTCGGTATCGACAGAGTCGGGAACCCAGCGGTATATCTGCGTGAATACTAAGTTTGTTCCTACAGACACTCAGAGATGCCTGAACTCAATGGGTATATGCGACTATATGGATCTGACATATATATACAGTTCAGAAATGCAGTCATATCGTTCAGCTTTAGAAGGCGAAAAGACTGAGCTGATAGGCCTTTTAAAGGAGCTTGACGGATCGCTGACATCGTATTCTCAGTCTGACAACTACCTGCGCAGGCAGGCAGCCGATTCGGGTTGGACATATCCAGACACCGATCTTTCACAGTATAGTGTTGCATTTGGGTTCGAAATGCCTGAAATAATCGACCCGGGCAAGTATTTCGGCAGCGGCTATATCGCTTTTACCAACTCGGGAGAAATGATATTTGAGCTGCTCGATTACAAATACACTTTCGACATCGGAGAGGAAGCAGCTGAAAAGATAATCAGCAGCTTCGGCTAACATTTAAAAATCCCCGTTCTGACCGCAATAAATGGGAAGTTCGGGGCTTTTTTGCACCAAGTTCTTCATTTTGTCCACCTAATATTTATTTTTTCGGTTGTTATCAATTCATATATTATTTATAATAAAGATAAAGCAATAAGGGATTGCTTCTATATCGTCCGCAGTTCGAGCGGGCAAGCGCAAGGGATATTAAATTTTTGGAGTGATAAAATTGAATAATGTCATATTTGACAGACTTCTATGCAGCTTCAGGGCGCTTGCCCGGCTGCCTGCGGAGTCTGTATCCGGGCAGATCGGCTCTTGAGGGTGGCAGTACAGAGCTTCGGCTGTGCTGAGCTGTTTTTCCCTCCCGTATATACAGCCTGCGTAATGCTGACGTTGTTTCTGCGGCTCCTTTGAGAGCTGTATTTTTGCTGCCGGAGGTATTCTCCGGAGCGGAGATCTGCTTCACAGCAGGAGATGATCCTGCGTGATACAATACAAGTTTACCCTCAGAAGCTTTCACGCACGCTTTCAGGAATGGAAGCGTACAGCTTCATTCACGGCGAGGTAACTGCAATTATGCACAAAGACAGACGGCCCCTCTCCCGTCTGTCTTTGTCCTCGGCGTTATTAAAAAAGTTACAGAGACGTATATTTATAGATATCAGCTGCTGTGCGGTTGATATACCGCGGCACATTCCCTTATGAGCCGCACAAGGCTCCTGTCTGTAAGGCAGTGGCGGGAGCATATCCAAGTCAACAGACCCTGCGGACCGGGAGACTCTGCACATAACTCTCCCTGCCCCTGCGGGTTTGCTGTTCCGTATACCCGACCGGATAGCTCGGGACCGCGGAAAATACAGTATCACTAAGAGATCGTGCCAGCCACTTTACAAAGACTATAGGCGGTCTTTGTGATATATTGCTGTTAATTCCTTTTCTGCTATCCTTCCTTTAGTAAGAGGGCAAATCAGAACAGTCTTATCTCTAATGGCGGAGGTAGGGCTGTTGCTCTTTTAGAGGGATATCTTCACTATATCGTCAATTGATATGTGCAGTCCGCTGCAAAATACTATCTGCCGCGAAGCTTCCTCTATAAAACGAAGGTTTCCAGATACGGTGAGGTACTCTCCTCCACTCTTGTGTTTATCGGGAACAAAATAAGTGATTTCGCAATAGGGCTCCCCGGCGATGCGTTCGTTGAGGAGCTTTATTTTTTCGTTCAGTTCCGCCTCATCGTCCTCGCAAAGCTCGGCTTTGCACTCGGTAAGGCGAGCAGACTCCTCCACGGCGTCTTCGTAGCCGGTGAGAGCCGCAAAGGGCGCGAACTGAGCCGCACGGCTCTGTTTGGAGAGATGCGGTCTGTTCTCCGAAACATGGTGTGGCAAATCGATTATATCATCGTATTGTTCCGTCATCTTAGGAGGCTCCTTTCAGTCATGATGTCATTTTAGGGCGGATAATCTTTTGAAAGTTAATTTATCAGCTCTCGGAAAAAATCGCACTCGTCATCGTTAGCCTTAGTGGCTTCGGCGTTCTTTATGTTGCAGTGGAAAACATGATAGAGCTTGCAGTCATCGCTGCCGTACTCCTTGTAGTGGTAAGGAACGCCTTTTTCTCTGAGAGCCTTTTCCATTTTTGGAGACTCGCTGCGGAGACTGTCACAGTTGGCAGTCATTATATATGACGGAGGGAAGTCCTTCGTTACGTGCTTTATTACTGTCAGGTCCGAGAGGACATTCTCGCTGCCGTGTTTGGGAAGGTAGTCCCTAAGAGTTTTAACAGTGCAGAAGTGCTCAGTGTCGTATATGCCGCAGTTTAGGGCAAGCCCATTTATTTTCAGTCCTTCCGGAGGCGTGAAGCTATATCTTTCGGCGTAGTCCGGTGAGGTGAGTATACAGGCGTAAAGAGCTATACCCGTAGCTCCTGCGGAGTCTCCCACAGCAAAGATATTATTGGTATCGAAACCGTATTTTTCCGCGTTTTCAATGAGCCAGCAAAATACCTCGTTCGTGTCCTCAAATGGAGCCGGATAGCGGTATTTCGGAGCAAGTCGGTATGTGTAATTAACAACGGCGAAGCCTCGCTTTGCCAGATCCATGCAGTAGAACTGATATACTTCCTTGTCACCGTAGACCCAGCCGCCGCCGTGAAAGCTGACTATAACGGGTAGCCGGCTGTCTGCTGCGGACTTGGGGCGGTAGACGTCAAGCATGTTCCATTTCGGGTCGCTGCCGTACTGGAGATCATCAAAGCGTTGTATCTCCGACGGTGTAGTTAGACCGCTGTCACGAGTTGTATCGCTTTTGGTACACATTTTCCTGAAAATAAAACTGTTAAGGGACATTATATCACTTCTTTTCTGTACTAATTCTGGAACTGACATCTGCTCCGAATTATTGGATATACGCTTATTATATCAGGCTTTTTTTGCAGTGTCAAGACAGCGAGTTGACTGGAGCGGCGGCTTATGATATAATGTATATCAGACTGCGGACTTGTTTCTGCGGTCATTTCCTGCTTTTACGGAGGTACCTGTTTTGAAAGGGAATATCATAAAGCTATCGGCAGTCCTGTTGTCGGCGGCTGCGCTTTCAAGCTGCGGAAGGACTGAGATAGACCCAAATGATTATCTTGCAGTTCATTTCAGCGGACTTGATACCGCTGCCTCTGCGGACTATGACATAGACTGCGAAAAAATGGTGAAGGACAACCTCAGAGCCTTCAGAATAAAAGATGAGGGCGACGAGACTGCCATAAGCCGTGCTGCTGAAAGGCTGGAGGAGAACCTTTCCTGTATTCCTGACAGGGATACCATGCTCTCCAACGGAGATATCATAACATTTGCATGGGACGGCAGCGGACTTGATGAGCTTGAGAAAAGCTATAAAATAAGGCTCAGTCTTATCGACAGGGAGGTTACTGTCAGCGGTCTTGAGGAGGCTGAGCCTTTCGATCCCTTTGACTTCCTGTCTATAGATTACTGCGGAACAGAGCCGGGCGGAACAGCTGTGTTGAGCTGTGAGGATATGCCTGTAAAGGGTATTGGGTTCACCGCGGACAAAAGCAGCGGTCTAAACAACGGTGACAGGATAAAGATAAGCTTCGGCAGCGGCAGCGAGGAGGAGATAAAGGATGCTTGCTTTGCTCAGGGCTATATACCTTCATGCTTTGAAAGGGAGTATACTGTTGCAGGATTGCAGCACTATATCACGAAGCTCAGCAGCATAAGCCGTGATTCATACAATAAAATGGACAGCTATACGCAGGCAGAGTTTAGAAAGCTTGCCGGTACATGGAAGGACAGGGAGTGTACTGATATACAGCTTCTCGGTGCAGAGCTATATACTCCTGCGGAGGGAGAGGCAAAATGGGGTAGAAACGCCCTCTGCTTTATCTATGAGGTAACTGCGGAGATAAAAAAAGATAAGAAGCCAGAGAAAAAGGAGACTGTGAAATATTTCTATTTTACTTACTTTCTCAACACAGTTGCGCCGGACAAGGAGGAGCAGCCTTTCCCTGCAGAATGTGCTGTATTTCCAAGTTATTCCGAGTTCTACACCTCAATATACGGAGACGCTTTCAAGGTGGGAGACATAGTTTTCGAGGGCTACAGAACCCTTGACGAGCTTGAAAGTGCTCTTGCGGACTGCTTTGAAAACAGCGCCTGTGAGACTGATATAAATAATGAAGAATGACCAGAGCCCGGAGGCGAATTGCTTCCGGGTTTTTTATGACATTTGCATTTATGAAATGTGACATTTGTCATATAAGGAACTGACTGTGGACACTACAAAAGTATCTTCCGGTGAGGTATAATAATTACAGTAAAAAACACAAGGGAGGAAATATTATGGAAAAAACAGTTGTTAAGATACATGATCTCATAAAGCGCTACGGCGATCTCATTGCCCTCGACCATTTCAGCCTTGAAATAAATGAGGGGGAGATATTCGGACTTCTCGGCCCCAACGGCTCCGGAAAGACCACCACCATCAACTGTCTGCTGTCTCTGCTCTCCTTCGATAAGGGCAGTATAGAGATATTTGGCAGGGAGATGACTCCTGTCAGCTACGACATAAAGAAGCAGATAGGTATAATCATGCAGAACGTGGCGGTATTCGGCGAACTGACCGTGTATGAGAACATAGACTATTTTTGCGGACTTTACATAAACGATAAGGAGAAGCGCAGACAGTATGTGGAGGAAGCCATAAAATTCGTGGGACTTGACGAGTTCAGGAAATTCTATCCCAAGAAGCTCTCAGGAGGACTTCTCCGTAGACTGAATATAGCCTGCGGCATAGCCCACAAGCCAAAGCTAATAATCCTTGACGAGCCCACAGTGGCAGTTGATCCGCAGAGTCGTAACCGTATCCTCGAAGGTATACAGGAGCTCAACAAAAACGGCGCTACGGTTATATACACCTCCCACTATATGGAAGAGGTGGAGCAGATCTGCACCCGTATCGCTATCATGGATAAGGGCAGAAAAGTGGCAGAGGGCACAAAGGACGAGCTCAAGCGCATGATAAAGAATACCGAGACCATAACCATAGAGATACTGGAGCTTCCGGAAAAAGTCCTTAAGGAGACGGCTTCTATGCCTCATGTATACGATACTGAGTACAGTGAGGGCAGGCTTGTGGTATACTGCTCAGGCGGCAAGCACAATCTCATAAGGATACTTGATGTTCTGCAGAAGAATGAGCTGAGCTTCGGAAGAGTATACACAGAGCTCCCCACTCTAAACGACGTGTTCCTTGAAATAACCGGCACTGCTCTCAGAGACAAGGAGGATTGACTATGTTCCTGCATATATTAAAATATGAGTTGAAGAGCGGCCTCCGCACAAAGGATCTCATGATATGGCTCATACTTTTCCCGATAATTCTCGGTATATGCTTCAAGGTAGCCTTCGGCAGCATATACGAAAAGACTGAAAAATTCAGCTCCATACCTGTTGCTGTAGTTGAGGATAAGGAAAATACAGCTTTCAGACAAGTGATTGAAGGCATTGAGAGCTCGGAGGATCCCTTCCTCAGTGTGAGCTTTACGGATATGGAAAGCGCTGAAGAATTACTGGACAAGGGCGAAGTTGAGGGCGTGATCGTATCCGGAGAAAAGCTGAGCCTTACCGTAAAGGAAAGGGGACTGCGTGAGACCATGCTTAAATCCTTTCTGGAGCAGTATACCGTCCGTGAGAAGATTGCTATGGACGCCATAAATACAGCTCCCGAAAAGGCCCAGGAGGTAATATCCTTCCTTACCGGAGAGTCGGTCACGTCCTGCAGGGAGATACCTCTTACACAGGGAAATCCCGATGTGTATATACAGTATTTTTACAACCTTATCGCAATGGTGGCACTATTCGGCTGCAATATCGGAATGCACATAACGATCCAGAATCAGGCTGACCTTTCGGCTCTCGGAGCAAGGAACAACTGCTCTCCTGCCCACAAGTCGGTGAGCATAATTGCAAGCCTTACGGCAAGCTGCATATTGCAGACCTTATGTATGTTACTCTGCGTATCCTTCCTTGCCTTCATACTAAAGGTGGACTTCGGCGACAGGCTGCACCTTGTATATCCTGCGGCAATAATGGGCGGAATACTCGGAGTTTCCTTCGGATTTTTCGTAGGCTCTATCGCCCGCGTCGGCGAAAAGGCAAAGACAGCTATCATCTCTTCTTTCGTCATGCTACTGTGCTTCTGCAGCGGTCTTATGGTGGGAAATATGAAGGCTATCATAGCCGAAAAGCTACCGTGGTTCAATAATATCAACCCTGCGGCTCTTATATCCGACTGCTTCTACTGTCTGAATATCTATGAGGATTACGACCGCTTCATATCAAAGCTTGTCGCTATGGCAGTGATAACGGCTGTGTTTGCGGCTCTTGGCTTTATATGTTCAAGGAGGAAGAAATATGCAAGTATTTAAGGCTATGCTCAGGGTTATGAAAAAAAGGCTGCCCTCTGCGATGATATATGTTGTCGTTTTTATCGTAGTATCGGTCATAGTATCAAGTGCTGCGACCAAGGATAACAGCTTCGAGGCGAGCAGGCTTAGGATATGTATATTCGACGAGGATGATACTCCAGAGAGCCATGCTCTTGCGGAGTTTATAGGAAAAAGCAATGATATAGTTGAAATAGAGAATGACAAGGATGCTATAATAGATGCACTGTATTATCAGTGGGCTAACTATGCTCTCATAATAAACAAGGGATATGCTGGAAAAATTGCGGCAGGGGATACGTCGGACCTCTTCAGCAGCTATTGCCTCGACGAAAGGTTCTCTACAGTATATATGGGACAGCTGCTTAATGAATATGCGGTTTCTGTAAAGGCTTATACAACTATGGGCATGACAGTTACCGAGGCTGTGAGCTGTACAGAGGAGGTACTGGAGCAGAACGCTGAGGTAAGTATGCTTAGAGCCGACAATGGTGGAGATTCCCATTTCAGCGTTGATTTCGCGGCATATTTCCAGTATATGCCATATATACTCATATCCGTTATCATAAGCGTTGTCAGCATGGTGCTGGTGATAATGAACAGGAAGGACGTTCGCTACCGCACTAATTGCTCGTCCATGAGAAATTCATCATACACTTTCCAGATCTTCCTTGGCAGTTTCCTGTTCGTGTTTGTTATATGGCTGCTGCTCATTATAGTAGGAGCGGTACTGAATGAGGAGATGTACACCGGCAGAGCGTGGCTGGCAGTTCTCAACAGCTTTATACTCTCCATGGTCATAGCGGCTCTGGCAGTGCTCATATCGAGCTTTGAACCCAAGGACAATTTACTGAGCCTGATAACTCAGGTTGCCGGACTTGGAATGAGCTTCTTCTGTGGAGTATTCATACCTTTGGAGGTGCTCAGCGACAAGGTGGCGGCAGCAGCGAGATTCCTGCCGGTATACTGGTATATCAGGGCTAATAATATGATAGCTGAGACCGAGGCATACAGTTTCCGGGGAGTTATGCAGTGCTATATGATACAGATTGCGTTTGCGGCTGCCCTTGTGTTGATAACACTTCTTGTTCGCAGAGTAAGGTACAGCGGTGCGGCTATAAGTACCACTGTCAGAAAGGCAGCGGTTCGATGAAGTGGGCAGAACAGGGCTTTATTCAACCAAACCCAAACCATCGAATATAAGAATAGCTGCGAAATTGCTGATGTAAACAAGGGCTGTGGCAGTAAAACAGATGATATTTTTATTCGCTACAAGAGATGATCTGAACAAAAAAAGCCCCCAAATCATTGTGATGGGGGCTTTGAGTTGTTATATGTGCAGTTTCTTTTTGATTATGCTGCAGACTTCTTCCTTATGCTCATTGAAATAAAAGTGGTCACCGCTGAATGGTATCACTTCACATTTACCGTCGGTGAATCGGCTCCAGCCTTGCATATCCGTCCTCTGCATTAGGGGATCCTCAATGCCGTAAAGTGCCGTGATATCACAGGGGAACTTTACGTCCTCGGGAGTTGCTCTGTAGCCCTCAGCCATGCGCACGTCAGTGCAGAGTATGCGGTTGAGTAGTTTAACAAGAGCATGATCGGGTACAGGAACGGCTGACGAAAGAGAATTTTTCGTGAAGAATGAAACTATCTCCTCATCGGAAGCGTTTTTAATATGTTCAAAGCAGTGTATGTCCTCGTCGGGAGGGTTTTTCCCCGAAAGAAATATATGACAGGGCATTGCAAGTCCATTTTTCTTTGCCTGACGCACAAGCTCGGTAACGAGGACCGTTCCCATGCTGTGTCCGAAGAGAGCATAGTCACCTCTGAGAAGTTCTGAGTGCTTGTTTATGAGATCTGTAACGCAGTCGGGTATTGTGTCAAGGAGTGGCTCAGAAGGGCGTGTAAAACGTCCTGAGAGCTCCATGGGAACAACTGTGAGTTCCTTTGGCAGAAAGCGCTTGAAGGAACTGTAGCTTTTTGCCGAACCACCTGCGTGGGGTAGAAAAAACAATACCATATTAGCCCTCTGCTGGAGTACCTTTTTCGTTGAGGAGGTCGAAGATCTCACCGACCTTGCTTATAGAAGCTACCAGCGAAAGGGGTACGTTCAGTTTGAAGCTTTCTGTTATCTCCGAGCCCAGACCGAAAAGTCCAAGTGAATCGAGGTAAAGATCATCGTAAACGTCCGTGTCTCGTGTTATTTCAGAGGCGTCAACTCCCACGTAATCGGAGATAGCCTTTGTGAATTCGTCAAAGTTAAGGTTATTCATTATTTGTACTCCTTTTTCCTAAGGTATTTGAACTGTATCTTTCCGATGTCCTTTGGTATCTCCTCAACGAAAAAGGTACTCCAGCAGAGGGATGATACAATATTCCTGATTTGATACATAAAATATAATGGCAGTCCTTCCGGGCTGCCATTATATTTATATATTCAATTCTTATTGAATTTGAGCTCCTGAAAATCCGC
>NZ_JAGCFH010000232.1 GCF_017650195.1 Ruminococcus sp.
CACAAATCTGCCTGCTTGCTTTTTTACAGGTGGAACGAGCTTTTCTGCGTCAGTATCTATTTCACCGTTCCATTCAACTCTGAATGTAATCTTATGGAACACATCGTCCTCTTCGTCTACCCATACCGGGTGGAGAGTAACATCGTGGTCCTTTATCCTAAAAACATCGCCCTTGACATAGCCCTTGATATCATCTTCGGTCCAGCCTGAGAAGATATATCCTTCTTTTTCAAGGTCAGCATTAGGTATTAATATGGAGCTGTTTCCCTTCTTGGTAATATCCGTTATTTCGGGAATATTGTTGTTTTTGTCCGGAGCGACGGATACGCCCTCCTCGCTGAGGTCAAAATGAACTGTGTATGTCGTTTCTTCCGTGGTGTCAGCTCCGATTAATGCGCCTGAAGCTGCGGAGCAAACAGCGATTACGGCAGAAGCCGAAAAAGCCGTGATCTTTTTTATGAATTGTTTCATAAGCCCTCCCATTGATATGCATAAAGCGTTATTTCAGTATCCTTTATGAGATACTATTTGAATGAATTGGTTTTAGGATCATAAACATATCCTATGCCGTTGAGTTTGTGTTCGATATCGTCCGCTGAAACGCAAAGGCTTTTACAGAGCTCCTCGTAAGACGGGTACTTGTCACGAAGAAGCGTATTGATATAGCTGAGTAAAATAACAGGATCATTCGGTAAACTCATAATTTCTCCTTTTCCTTTTAACGGTGACAGAATAATGCCGGAACGCAGTGCAGGACGTTCCGCAAACAGAACGGAAACAGCGAAGATACGCTGTTTAAGTCTATGTTATAATTTTAATATACAATAATAAAACAGGTTTGTCAATAAGTATTGAAGCATATAGAATTTGAAATTTTTGTAAATAAGTATTTTGTTATATAACGCATAAAGAATATGGATTAAAATATAAATCCTAAATGAAATATAGTGGATTACTGCACAGTTTTTTAAGAAAAAAGAGAAAAAGGCAACAATAGGTAATAATGTTAACAAATTAAAAAAGCATTCAAGTCTGACATGTCACATTTGTAAAGTCATTTTAACTAAAACCTATCGGCAAACTAAGAGCCTTTACAAATGTAAGTGTTGAAGGCGGCGCTTTTGTGTTTTGTGATATATTTGTCTAAAATGCACAGTAAAGTAGAATCTAATTAGGCTAAAATAGCGATAGAAATATTATTTATTATATGGTATAATAGTAAAGATATGTGAGATTTGACTTTTGTCTCATAATTTTTTATGTTCGACATTGTTACATTTTTCACAGCTAATACTAAGGAGGTTCATTTAATGAATTCAGCTAAATCAACTGTTCCCTTCAAGGGTACCCCCGAGCAGGAGGCTGAGCTCCTCAAGGTCATCAAAGAGAAGAAGGACGACAAGGGCTCACTCATGCCGATCCTTCAGAAAGCTCAGGAGATCTACGGCTATCTTCCGATCGAGGTTCAGGCAATTATTTCCGATAACACAGGGATCCCTCTAGAGAAGATCTACGGTGTTGTTACCTTCTACGCTCAGTTCTCACTCTATCCGAAGGGCGAGTACACAATTTCAGTCTGTCTTGGTACAGCATGCTATGTTAAGGGTTCCGGAGATATCTACAATAAGCTCCAGGAAAAGCTTGGAATTGGCGGAGGCGAGTGTACTCCCGATGGTAAGTTCTCTCTTGATGCTTGCCGCTGCATAGGCGCTTGCGGACTTGCACCAGTTCTTACTGTAAACGAAGATGTTTACGGCCGTCTCACTGTTGACGACGTTGACAAGATCATCGAAAAATACGCTTGATTCCAATAATTACCAATTAGGAGGTTAACTTATGAAGACTCTTGAAGAACTCAAGGTTGTCAGAGACAGCATGAAGGGCGAGGTTGCTCTCAGAACACATGGCAATGCTTCTTCAAAATATGAAAGACACGTCCTTGTCTGCGGTGGTACAGGATGTACATCTTCAGGCTCTCCCAAGATCATTGCAGAGCTTGAAAAGGAATTCGCAGAAAAGGGACTTAAAGATAAAGTACAGATCGTTAAAACAGGTTGTTTCGGACTCTGTGAGCGCGGACCTATCATGATCGTATACCCCGAGGGCTCTTTCTACTCACGTGTTAAGGTTGAAGAGATTTCCCGCATCGTTGACGAGCACCTTATCGGCGGCAACCCTGTAAAGGAATTCCTCTATGAGGAGACTGTTGCAGGCGATGAGATTAAGTCTCTCGACGATACATCATTCTATAAAAAGCAGCACCGTGTAGCTCTCAGAAACTGCGGTGTTATTAATCCAGAGAATATCGAAGAGTACATCGGAAGAGACGGATATGCTGCTCTCGGCAAGGTACTCACAGAGATGACTCCTGAGGATGTTATTCAGACTATCCTCGATTCAGGTCTCCGCGGACGTGGAGGCGGCGGATTCCCCACAGGTATGAAGTGGAAGCTCGCAAGAAATATAGTTCCCAACGCTGACCAGAAGTATGTATGCTGCAACGCTGACGAGGGTGACCCGGGCGCATTCATGGACCGTTCCGTACTTGAGGGCGATCCTCACGTTGTACTCGAGGCTATGACTATCGCTGGTTACGCTATAGGTGCTACACAGGGATACATATACGTTCGTGCTGAGTATCCTATTGCTGTTGAGCGCCTTAACATTGCTATCAAGCAGGCTCGTGAAAACGGTATGCTCGGCAAGAATATCTTCGGAACAGATTTCTGCTTCGATATCGACCTCCGTCTCGGCGCCGGTGCTTTCGTATGCGGCGAGGAGACAGCTCTTATGACATCTATAGAGGGCAACCGTGGTGAGCCCCGTCCGAGACCTCCTTTCCCCGCTGAAAAAGGTCTCTTCCAGAAGCCTACTATCCTCAATAATGTTGAGACATACGCTAATATTCCTCAGATCATACTCAACGGTGCAGAATGGTTTGCATCAATGGGTACCGAGAAGTCAAAGGGTACAAAGGTATTCGCTCTCGGTGGAAAGATCAAGAACACAGGTCTCGTTGAAGTTCCTATGGGTACTACCCTCCGCGAAGTTATCGAAGAGATCGGCGGCGGTATCCCGAACGGTAAGAAGTTCAAGGCTGCTCAGACAGGTGGTCCTTCAGGCGGATGTATCGACGCTTCCAACTTCGATATCCCGATCGACTATGATAACCTCATCGGTATCGGTTCAATGATGGGTTCAGGCGGACTTATCGTTATGGACGAGGATAACTGTATGGTTGATATCGCAAAGTTCTTCCTCGAATTCACTGTTGACGAGTCATGCGGTAAGTGTACACCATGTCGTATCGGCACAAAGAGAATGTGGGAGATCCTTGACAGAATCACAAAGGGCAAGGGTACTCTCGAGGACCTTGACAAGCTCGAAGAGCTTGCTTACCACATAAAGGCTAATTCGCTCTGCGGTCTTGGACAGACAGCTCCGAACCCTGTTCTTTCAACACTTAGATGCTTCCGTGACGAGTATATTGCTCACGTAGTTGACAAGAAGTGTCCTGCAGGTGTATGTAAGGACCTCCTCAGCTTCGAGATTGAAAAGGATAAGTGTATCGGATGCGGTATGTGTGCTAAGCAGTGTCCTGCTTCCGCTATCTCAAGAACCGATTACATCGCTCCCGGCAAGAAGCTTGCTGCAATGGAGATCGACAAGACTAAGTGCGTGAAGTGCGGTGCTTGTATCGCAACATGTAAGTTCAATGCAATCATCAAGAAGTAAGCGGAGGAATAGTGATGGAAAATATTACAGTTAAAATCAACGGTGTTGAATTAGAAGTTCCCAAGGGCACCACTGTTCTTGAGGCTGCTCATATTGCAGGCTTTGAAATTCCTACACTTTGCTATATGAAGGAGATCAACGAGATCGGCGCCTGCCGTATCTGCGTTACAGAGGTAAATGAAGGCAGAGGCTTCCGTCTTGTTGCAGGCTGCGTATATCCCTGTTCCAATAATATGGAGATACTCACAAGCTCACCCAAGGTCATCGAGTCAAGAAAGAAGACTCTTGAGCTCATTCTTTCAACTCATGACAGAAAATGTCTCTCTTGCGTAAGAAGTGGAAATTGCGAGCTTCAGAAGCTTGCTAAGGACTACGGCGTAGAGGACGCAACAAAGTATGACGGCGTTAAGAACGAGTACGATGTAGACAACACAGCTCCTCACATGTACCGTGATAATAACAAATGTATCCTTTGCCGCCGTTGTGTAGCAGTATGTGCAAAGACACAGGGTATTGGCGTAATCGGTGCAAATGAGCGTGGATTCAAGACATATATCGGCTCTGCTTTCGATATGGGTCTTGGCGAGACAAGCTGTGTATCCTGCGGTCAGTGTATCGCAGTATGTCCTGTTGGCGCTCTCTCAGAGAAAGACTACACAAGAGAAGTTATGGCAGCTATTGCTGATCCTGAAAAGACAGTTCTCGTACAGACAGCTCCTGCTGTTCGTGCAGGTCTCGGCGAGTGCTTCGGCAATCCTATTGGTACTAACGCAGAAGGAAAGATGGCAGCTGCTCTTCGCAGACTGGGCTTTGACAAGGTATTCGATACAGACTTTGCTGCTGACCTTACTATCATGGAAGAGGCTAACGAGTTCCTCGACCGCTTCTCAAACGGCGGAACACTTCCTCTTATCACATCATGCTCACCTGGATGGGTAAAGTTCTGTGAGCACTACTATCCTGATCTTCTCGATCATCTTTCAAGCTGTAAGTCGCCTCAGCAGATGTTCGGCGCAACAGCTAAGACATATTATGCTCAGAAAATGGGTATTGATCCCAAAAATATTGTTATGGTATCTATCATGCCATGTACAGCAAAGAAGTTCGAGATTGGCAGACCCGATCAGAGCGCAGCAGGCGTTCCTGATGTTGACTATGCTCTCACAACCCGTGAGCTTGGCAGAATGATCGAGCGTGCTGGTATTCTCTTCAACTCACTTCCTGAGGAGAAGTTCGACGATCCGCTGGGTATCTCAACTGGTGCAGGCGTTATCTTTGGTGCTACAGGTGGTGTTATGGAAGCTGCACTTAGAACAGCAGTATATACACTCACAGGCGAGAACGTAACAGACCTACCTGAGGTACGTGGTACTAAGGATATTAAGGAAGCAACCTATGATGTTGCCGGTAACAAGGTTAAGGTAATCGTAACAAGCGGTCTTGCAAATGCAAGAAAGGTGCTTGACGATATCAGAGCAGGCAAGTGCGACGCTCAATTCGTTGAGATCATGGCTTGTCCCGGCGGCTGTGTAAACGGAGGCGGTCAGCCTCAGGTTCCTATGGGAGTAAGAAACTTTGTTGACATCAGAGAGGAGAGAGCAAAGGTTCTCTACAACCTTGATAAGTCAATGCCTCTCAGACAGTCTCATGAGAACCCTGCTATAAAGAAGGTTTACGAGGAATTCTTCGAGAAGCCTGGCAGCCACAAGGCACATGAGGTTCTCCACACATCTTACGTTAAGAGAAAAGTTAACGAAATATAATCAAAAGCTGAATTCATTGAAGGGCGGACTTAATGTCCGCTCTTTTTTTTATTGACATATCATGTATTAAGTGATATAATGATATAAATAGATGATATGAGATCAGGAGGAATGCTTATGGATAATGTATGTGAATTTTGTGCTGCAAGAGTTGTTAGGGGAACTCTTCTTACCCCGTACTCAGTTCAGTTTTATCCCGACGGCGAAGAAAAGAAACTTAAACCTAAAAGGAGTCAGGTTATATGCGACGCCTGTCCTCAGTGCGGCCATATTCAGAATATTCGCCTGAAAAATCCAGAAAGTATCATGCAGTATCGTTATACGATACTTGATGAATAATATTCTTTGATATGCAGATACTACCTTCAAAGGGAGGTAGTAATATGCAGAATGATTTTAATGAAAGCCAGACGAGGACAAATCTCATGCGGGCTTTTGCAGGGGAGTGCCAGTCGCGGCAGCGCTATTATCAGGCAGCTCTTATCGCACAGCAACAGAAGCTTGTGGGTATTGAGCGAATGTTCCGCTTTACGGCTGAGCAGGAGGAGCGCCATGCAATGGTGTTCTGGAAGGAACTCAAGGGTTCCGCAGGGCAGAATGTAGATATCTCGGCAGGCTATCCTGCAGATGTATTTGAGAATATCTTGCAGTTACTCGACGCTTCGGCAGCGGAGGAGGAAAAGGAACACAGCATTGTGTACCCCGACTTTGCACGGATAGCCGCTGACGAGGGATATCCTGACATTGAGTCCAGTTTCAGTATGATAGCGGATATAGAAAAAAGTCACCGCAAGAGATTTGAATACTACGGCAGACTTTTACGTGAGGACAGGCTTTTTAGGTCATCAGATACAGAGCAGACATGGCTGTGTCTTAACTGCGGTCATATTCACAAGGGAAGTGAACCGCCGCAGGAGTGTCCACTCTGCAGTGTTGCGCAGGGCTTTTTTATCCGTGAATGTGAGGCGGCATTTACGTCTTGTGAAATAATTGAGCAATAATAAGGGCAGCAAAAGACAGCTTCCCTTAGC
This sequence comes from Ruminococcus sp., assembly GCF_017650195.1. Classification (GTDB taxonomy): domain Bacteria; phylum Bacillota; class Clostridia; order Oscillospirales; family Ruminococcaceae; genus Ruminococcus. The sequence goes on from NZ_JAGCFH010000232.1 coordinate 6,530, forward strand.
GGAAAAAGTGGATTACCGAGCCAGAAATTATGGGCTCGGTAATTTTATGCCATGATTCCGCCGGAGGAGGCTTACTTTAGCCGCCCTAGTCTAATATATAATCGTTAAAGAGACTTCTGTTTTTTTAGTTTTCGCATTATCACAAGAAATACTCCAAGTTCAACTGCAAATGTAGCAATCCATGAGATAGTGTAAGAGAAGTAGAGACTTTGCAGGGTGTGATATTTCTCTATCCTGAACACGCCGAATATCCAGCCCAGCCTTATGCCGACCACACCTATGACTGTTATGAGCATAGGCAGCACCGATCTTCCGAGTCCTCGTATAAGACCTGTAGTTACGTCCATAAGTCCGCACAGGAAATAGGGGATCATTATGTATCTCATTCGTAACATGCCGTAGTATATACTTTCCTTTGATCCGTGCAAATATATGGACAGTATCGGATCTCCAAAATAGAGTGCAGTCAGTCCGAGGAATGCGCCTGTGCAGAAAACAGCGATAAGGCATATACGCATTATCTTCATTATCCTGTCGAGTTTTCCTGCACCGTAGTTCTGACTTGTGAAGTTGAGGGAGGTTTGACTGTAGGCATTCATCGACGTATATACGAAGCCTTCCACGTTCTGGGCAGCTGAATTGCCTGACAGAACTATATGACCTAGGGTGCTTCCGAATTCGTTTATAGAAGACTGGATTATTACGTTTGATATTGCAAATATTGATGATTGCAGACCTGCCGGGAAGCCTATCTGTATTATACGCTTCAGTTGTCTGCCATATATTTTCATTTTTTTCAGTTCAAGCCTGCAAGCGTCGTCACGGCGCATTAGCTCTCGCATTATGAGAGCTGCCGACAATGTTTGTGAAATGGATGTAGCAAGGGCAACCCCAGAAACGTCCATTTTCAGAACGATCACAAAAAACAGATTGAGTATAACGTTGAGTATACCTGCTACCGTAAGGAAATACAGCGGACTCTTTGTGTCGCCTGCGGCACGTAGTATAGCAGAGCCGAAGTTGTATATCATACTCGGTATCGTTCCGCAGAAATATATTTTCATATAGGCTGAAGACAGGGGCAGAACGTCTTCCGGAGTATCCATCATCTCAAGGAAGGTGCCCGAGAAAAAAACGCCTATGACCGTCAGAAAGGCTCCGCTTATCAGAGCAGCAGGTATAGCAGTATGTACAGTTCTGTGTACGTCCTCTGTTCTGCCTGAACCGATACCGTGGGCAACAGTGACGCCTGCGCCTACGGAGAGACCTATAAAGAGATTTACCATAAGGTTTATCAGAGCTCCGGTAGCGCCTACCGCGCCTACGGAGATATCTCCGCAGCATCTTCCGACTACGACGAGGTCGGCGGCGTTGAACAGAAGCTGCAGGATACCTGTCAGTATTATAGGAATAGTGTAGAGGATTATCTTTCCGACAAGCGGACCCTCGCACATATCCGATGTTTTGCTATGCATATTATGCGACTCCTATCTGCCGCTTTTAAGCGCTGCGGCTGCGTACAATGGCATAAAAAAGCCCCCGAAGGGACTTCCTTAATCATTTGTGTTTTTCTTGATGCGTGCTATTTCCTGATCCTTTTTCCACAGGAAGCTTATATGTGCCTCAGTGCCGTTCTGTATTCGCTTGAAATTCTGTATATGCTTGAAAAGTATCACTAACGACACAACGGAAAGGATAACAGTGCCAACAAGGTCGCCGGTAAGAATAGCATATATAAGTGTGAATATTACCGAGCCGGTGACAGGTACTACACATACATAATCCGCCGAAAAGCCGAGTATTATCTCAAATACGAGAAGAAGAGTGAATATCCATGGATTGAAAGCGAGGATAGTTCCTCCGAGAGAGGCGAGCCCCTTGCCGCCGTGAAATTTCATAAGAACAGGAAAGATATGTCCCAGTACGCAGCATGAACCAGAAAGTATCTTGGCAAACTTTATCTCCGGAAACAGGTACACTGCTATAAGGGAGGCTGCCACAGCCTTGAATATATCGAACAGAGCTACAAGAAGACCTGCCTTCTTTCCGATAGTTATAACTGCATTTGATGCGCCGGCATTGCCCGAGCCTCTTTCGCGTATATCGAATCCCTTGAACTTAGCTATAATAAAGGCAGGATTGATATTGCCGAAGAAGTATCCAAGCAGAGCGCACAAAACAATCTGCATAAAAATGCTCCCCCCAATATAGGCAGATTGACTGCCTGAAAAAATGACGATTCGTTTTTAGTACAATATATAATAGCATATTTACGTGAAAAAGTAAAGCCCCTGCAAAAAAATTTTGGATTAAGGAAAGCATTTAAAGTTAAAAAATAAAAATATATATCTGGGTGTTACATATTGTTTTATCGTTGCGATTAGAGTGAATGAAGGGGGAAACAGTATGCGCATTACAGGGAGAGGTGAATAATGAA
>NZ_JAGCFH010000026.1 GCF_017650195.1 Ruminococcus sp.
TTCCCTTGCTATCCTCTCAAGAACCTCTGGCTCAATAATCAAGCCAGTAGGATTGTTTGGAGAAGCAAGTATAACAATATCGGTGCCGGATATTTTATCAAGTATGCTGTCAGTAAGTCTGAATCTATCCTCAGCTCTTAGTTGGTGCTCGCTGATGATACATCTATTCTCCAGCAGAGCCTTTCTGTACTCGCCAAATGAGGGAGAGCATATAAGAGCATTCTCAGGTCTCAATGCTGAAACAATACGGTAGATAAGATCGTCAGCTCCATTGCCGCAGACTATGCACTCATAAGGAGTACCGAGCATTTCTGAAAGCTTACTCCTCAGACTGCGACAGTATGGATCAGGATAGCTTTCCCATTTGCCGGCGGCAGCTGTCACTGCACTGCGAACTGATTCTGACATACCGAGCGGATTAAGATTTGCTGAAAAATCAAGCTCTATATCAAGTCCGAGGTCGTTGCCACCGTGATATCCATTTAGCATAATACGCCTCCTATCAGAAGAGCCCTTACTATAACAGCAAAAACAAAAATGACCGCCGAGCTCACATACATCAGCCTGTTCGCACGGCGTATATCTTCATTTTCTATATCACGTACCGGATCGCCGATGTACTCCTTTTTGTGGATCTCGCCGAAGTAATATGCATCTCCTGCAAGCCTTACGCCGAGAGCCCCTGCGCATGCTGATTCCGTCTGTGCAGAATTAGGACTTGCGTGCTTCCGTCTGTCTCTTTTCCAGATACGGTATGCTCCATTTCCGTCAAGTCCAAGAAATGGTGCACAGGCTATCATAGCTAACGCTGTCAGACGAGATGGTATATAATTAAGCACGTCGTCGAGCTTTGCGGCAAATCTTCCGATATCGGCATATTTTTCATTTTGGTAACCAATCATAGAGTCCATTGTATTTGCGGCTTTATAGAAAAAACCAAGAACGGCGCCGCCAAGTGACATATACATAAGCGGTGCCGTAACTCCGTCTGAGGTATTCTCTGCAACTGTCTCAACAGCCGCCCGTACAATGCCCTTATCATCAAGGCAAGCAGTATCTCTGCCGACTATCATTGAAACAGCCTTACGCGCTCCCTCCACATCTCCGGTAGTTATAGCACGGTATACCTTCATGCTCTCGTCGTGCAGACATCGCGGAGCGATAAGATAGTAGCACAAAATCCCTTCGACAGCGGCTCCCAATAGCAGAGCTATTCTGTAGCATATGAGCAGTATGGCAAGCGGTACAGAAGAGGCTATAAGCAATACCGTTACCGCAAGGAATATACCGCCTGCACGCAGATGATGGTTCATGTTTTTGCGAACGAAGGCTTCAAGACACGATATCAAGCTGCCTATCAGTCTAATAGGATGTGGCATACTGTGTGGGTCACCGATCATGCAATCAAGAAGGGCGCCTATCAGAAGCGGTAGGACCGCTATAATGTAATTCATATTTTATCAGTCACCCTTATTATATTTCCGTCAAATTCCGTGATGTAGCCGTGCCCGTTTGCGGTATGCCAGTCGTAATAGCTTTTCTCTGGAACCGCAAAATGCTCCATTATTGACATTATTGTACCACCATGTACCACAAAAGTTGCGTGGCCGTATTCTGGTATCGTTTTAATACTTTCAAGGAAGCCGTCTATGCAACGCTTCCTGAAATCAGCAGGAACTTCTCCATTAGGGAAAGCATCTTCTCCTCCGCTGTCTATCCAGCGCTGATAGCGGCTGTCAAGGCTGAGCTCGATATAGTTCTTGCATTCAAAATCACCGAAATCGCACTCCTTAAGACTCTCGCAGACATGATGCGAAACTCCAGGGTAGATAAGCTCAGCAGTTTGGATGCATCTTTTCATAGGACTGACGATAAGTCTCCCGCAATCCGGATAATTTATTTTCACAAGCTCCGAGATACCTGCAAAAGAAAGCGGCTCATCGGTACTGCCGATGTATCGCATATCAAGATTTCCAACTGTTTTGCCGTGGCGTATAAGATCAATCCTCATTCTTATTTCCCTTCAGGTAGACCGGTATACCGCATATCACACGTATGACCGTATCACTTGCTGCTGATATTATACATCCGCAGCGACCAGTCTCTTCACGGCGCTTGCGCTCCGCCTGTTCAACGGGAACTATTCCACAGCCTATTTCGTCCATGATTATAACAGTATCTTTGTTTTCAAGACAAAGTCTTTTTGTAAACTCAATAGGGCTAACTCCCTGTGCTAGAAGCCGAGCTATAATCTTGTGATAGCTCTTGATACATTTTGCTGAAAAAACATCCTCCAGATCACAGGTTGATCCGTTAGTTATATCTGACTCATTAAGTCCAAATAATTTCATAGCGGCACCTATCTTGCCCTGATATGCTCCTCCGATAATAAATTTCATTTTGAGACCTCCAATATTCTGTATACCAAAACGATGGCGGCTGTAACAGCAAGCTCGCACACTTGCAGGAACCAGCCTGCAAGATCTCCAGTTATGCCGCCGAATTCCTTATATGCTACATAACGATAATATGCCATTGTAAGCAGCGAAGCAGCTGCCGCGGCAAAGCCTGCCTGCGGACATACAGCTATCATTGCAAAGCAGCTTATTGATGCTGTGAAGGACAGCACAAAAAGAGTTGCCTTTTTATCTGCCGTATCAGTAAAAACGAAAAGTGTTCCCTCATTTTTTGCCGATTTAAGAGTTACTGCCGCAAGTCCGCTGAGTGAACGTGAAAGTACATATCCCCACGCTGCTGCATAGACCACCGCAGTGTCATAGAGCATTGACATGAGAGCGGTATAAAGTATCATATAGGCTACAAGCTTTATCACTGCAAATGAACCTATATGCGGATCGCTCAGTATCTCGAGCCTGCGCTGCTTATCTCCCCATGACGCTCTTGCGTCACAGGTATCGCAAAAGCCGTCAAGATGTATTCCTCCGGTTAAGAGTACCATTAGCAATACCGCTCCTGCACCGAAAAGCAAACCACCTGTACTGAGAACGGCACATACGTCGTTCCAGAGTATAAGAAGCACGCCTGCCACGACACCCACTATAGGGAAAAAACACAGCGAATACCGGCGGCTCTCTTTGTTCCACTCTACCTCAGGTACAGGTATCCTTGAATACATACGCAGCGCAGTAAAAAGTGACTTTATCATATTAGCTTTCCTTTCAGAGCAATGGGGATACCGTAAACGCATTCCACAACATTGTCGGCAAATTCAGCTATTCCACTGTTTATTATAGCCATCTCGCTTACATAAGCCATTAAGTCCATAGAGTAGCTGTTTCCGTCACAGCCCACCTCATTGGTAACGATCACAAGCTCCGAAGCTGTTTCTCCAAGTGATCTGATACTGTGTATTATCTTGTCTGACGGTTTTAGCACATTACCTCCGACATACATCTCGTTAGCACAGAGATTTCCGATGCATTCAAGAAGTATTCCACAACCTATGGGAAGATCAAGCTTATCTATATCGCGTGGACATTCCATAGTTATATAGCTTTTGTTCTTTCGTGCTTCACGGTGACGGGCGATAATCTCGTCAGCGTCATCGCCCACAGGATTCATGGTGGCAATGTAATATTTCGGACCTATAAACCGTTCAAGTATCTTTTCAGCGTATTCAGACTTTCCGCATTTCGTACCGCCTGTAATAAGTGTAATCATTTCAGTTCCACATACCTTTCTATGCCCGATACGTCGAATCGGTGTGAATTATAGTATATCGCTGCAGCGCCATCAAGGAGAGGAAGAAGCAGTATACCTCCCGTACCCTCACCTAGCTTCAATCCGCCATCTATGACTGCATGAAGTCCTAGCTTTCCTATCAGACCTCTTCCTGCAGGCTCCGCAGAAACATGGCCTGCAAGCATATAATCCACAGAATAAGGCGATATCAAAGCAGCAATAGCTGCCGCCGCTGCTGATATTACTCCATCTATAACGACTGTAATGCCGTAAACAGCTCCGCCGAGGTATAGTCCAACCATACCTGCTATCTCGTAACTTCCCACCTTTGAAAGCAGCTCAATAGGATCTCCTGAAAAAGGTGAATTGACTTTGATTGCACGCTTTACTACGGCTATCTTCCTTTCAAGTCCTTCAGACGACAAGCCAGCCCCCCTGCCGGTGACCATATCCGGAGGCAGACCAAGAAGAACAGAAGCTATCGCAGCAGTAGGTGTAGTGTTGCCTATTCCCATTTCTCCTGTAACTATAAGCTTTATGCCCTTTATAGAGAGGTCATGGACAATATCCATGCCAGTCATTATGGCTTCCTCTGCCTGTTCCAATGTCATAGCAGGTCCAACCGCGATATTATTTGAGCCAAAGGCGACTTTTCGGCTGAGCAGCCCCTTACAGTGGATATCACGGGCAATACCTATATCTACTGTAACAACTTCAGCTCTGTAAACGTCTGCAAGAACGTTTATGTTTGATCTTCCGGAGGCTATCTCCTTTGCACACACAGAAGTCACTGTATTGTCTGACTGTGTCACTCCCTCTGCAACTACACCGTTATCCGCACACATAACAACTACAGCTCTGTTGAAGATATTCGGAGTGTCCGTGCGCTGTACAGCCGCTATTCTGTCCCACATATCCTCAAGAAGACCAAAGCTTCTAAGAGGCTTTGCCACTGAATCCCAGCGAGCCTGCGCAAGGTCGGCATATTTTCTGTCAACAGGTACTATCTTTTTTATCCTATCCATAAATACCTCCAAACTCCGCACAAGCAGCAACAAATCTTTTGGCAATATCCGTATCCGTGAAAAAATATAAATGTGGGAAGCCTGCGTACAGCGAACTTTCAGCATGAACGCATCTCCAACTTCTTCCATCAGCCTTTTGGGCTGTAAAATCGCTTCCACAGTCAGTGCTGTCCCAATAATGGAACTCATGAGTGGTTATTATTTGCCCCTTTTTACATATAAGATTATGCTTATCAGAAGTGATGACAGCATAACCAAAGCGCTGAAGGCGCTGGGTCTCATAAGCTGTACCTTGTATAGTTCCAACCATACCGTATTCGGTACCGTCTGACATTCTCATAGTATCATGCAGATACATAAATCCTCCGCACTCAGCGATAGTAGGCATATCAGACGCTATCGCACTTCTAACTGCACTGAGCATATCGCGGTTTGCGGAAAGCTTTTCCGCGTAAAGCTCCGGATAGCCTCCGCTGAGTATCATACCACAGCAGTCCTCTGGAATTTTTTTATCTTCAATGGGCGAAAAATATTCTATCTCACAGCCAAGTTCCTTGAGAAGTGCAATATTATCATAGTAAATAAAGCAAAAAGCACTGTCATTTGCAACAGCAATTTTGGGCCGCTTATTTTCATAGAGTCTTTTTACTTTCACCGGAACATAATCAGGCATATGACATTCTGCCGTCTTAATAAGCTCGTCCAACAGAATAGTTTTCTCAGCAAGCTCTCCAAGTTTTTCGGTCTTCTCTTTAAGATTCGCTACTTCAGCAGCAGTAACAAGACCTAGCCTCCTGCTTTCAAGAGAAAAATCATTAACCGGGAAATAACCGAAATACTTTGTCCCGAGCCTACCGCACAGTTCCTTAGCAAGAGGAACAAGTCGCTCAGTTAGCCTGTTGAAAATAAAGCCTTCAATCCTGTTTGGCGTCATATATTCAAGGAAGCCTTTCATCACAGCTCCTATTGACTCAGAGGAGCCCTTGCAGTCGATAACTATTACCGAGGGTGTTTCCACAGCCATCGATACAGAATGAGCCGAACCTCTGCCATTAACGCCATCATAGTATCCCATTACTCCCTCTATTACAGATATATCAGCATCTTTTCCGTTTTTGCAAAGAAGGTATCTCAGAGTATTGTCATCACAGAAAAAGCTGTCAAGGTTATGTGCATCAGCGCCGATAATACTCTTGTGGAACATCGGGTCTATGTAATCCGGACCGCATTTAAAGCTTGCAGCTGTAAGTCCTCTGGCTTTAAGAGCAGATAACACAGCACAGACGATCGTTGTTTTGCCGCAGCCGCTGTGAGTACCGCCGATTATCACTCTTTTCATATGAGCTTCCTCTTTATGATATATACCGGATTTTCAGCAGAAAACATGGTATGGCTGCCTACCTTTCTTGTACGTGTGACTGCTATCTGTGTTATATCTGATTCAAGGCCAAGCCTATCGAATATTGCTGAGCACTCTGAAAGAGTTTCAAGAGAAACTGCAGTTACGGTCAGGCGGATATTGCTGTTTAGAGAATAAGCTTTTTCAATTATCTCACATAAATGACCGCCTGAACCTCCTACAAAAACTACATCGGGTACAGGGAGTTCATTGATGATATCCTTAGCATCACCGCTGTATATATTGATGTTGTCGCAACCGAATTTAATTCTGTTCTTATTTATGAGGTCAACAGCCTCGGCGTTTCTTTCAACAGCACACACAATACCGTTCACGCATCGTACAGCCATTTCCACAGCTACTGACCCAGTGCCGCTGCCGATATCCCAGCAAATACTGTCATTGCATATCCCAAGACCTGCAACAACTACAGTCCTGACCTCGGATTTTGTCATTGGCACCTTTCCTCTGATGAATTCTTCATCGGATATCCCACTGAGCAAAGTCATTTCATATTCGCTGTTTTCGCACAGCATAACAGAAAGTCCCGAGGTTCTTACATCAGTAAATTCACTGGCTTTGCCTGATGATATTCTCTCTCCATCGTATCCGAGCTCTTCTCCGACATACACAAGTATGTCGTCCAAGCCATAACTGCACAAACGTTTGCAGACCTCAGCAGCTGTTATATCGCCGCCAAGGAGAAAAAAAGTCATTCTGTGCGCTCTTACGTTGCGGACGATATTGGCTTTTTTCCCGTGAAGACTGACAAAGCAGCAATCTGACCAGTCCTTCCCGAGCTTTGAGCAAAGGTAAACAGGTGAAGAAATACCGCTTATGATTTCGGGAGAGTAATCTGAGAGAAGTTCTATCAGTTTTTTTGCACCGCTAAAAAAGCCGCAGTCTCCGGACATGAGCACAGCTGCCGATACCGGCTTGTTTTCGTTAATATAACGTGCTATTTCCTCGCTGCGATATTCTGTGAACATCATCTTGCCTGCTGCGGCAAATGGTGCGAGCATTCTTTCAGCGCCTATAAGCACGTCTGCTTCTGCAATAGCCTTTTCAGCTTCAGCGGTCAGTGTTTTTACACCGTCCATGCCTATCCCGACTATGTATATCTTCACCTCTTCACCTCATTTCATCAAGAATCGTTTTTATCTCTTCAAATGTAAAGCCCTTCTCCTGAGGTCTTGCGAGAACTATTATTTCTGTCCCGCATACTTCTGCAGCTTCTCTTTTCTCAGCAAAACCTCCTGCAGCACCGCTCTCTTTAGTAACAAGTATCTCCGCTCCGCTCTGTTTTATATGAGCGATATTCTGTTCAAGAGTAAAGGGTCCCTTTTCAAGTATCAGCATGTCCTCACAGAAGCCTAGCTCTCTACAGCTCCTACGTACATCATCAACAGGCAGAGCTCTGATCCATATCCTTATACTGTAATCGTTTACTTCGGCAAGCTTCGGCAGTTCCTTACTTCCAAGAGTACTTAGAACAGTTTTGTTGGAACTGTTAAGTATATGTACAAGCTCGTCCATATCCTTTGCTTTTATACAGCCTGATATCTCCTCAGAACTGCGAATGAGCCTGTAACAGGCTATGTCAAGCTGACCGCAGGCTTCCTTTATATTCCTTGTGACCTCCTCGGCATAAGGGTGAGTTGCATCGATGACCGCACTGCATTTCAACGACTCCATCGTTTTTTTCATACCGCCAATATCAAGCCTGCCGACTAATACTTCAAGCAGTTCATTCTTAGGCAGCAGCTCAGCGCCGTATTCTGTAGCCACAGAAACAGCAGCAGCTATCCCATTATCAGTGCAATATTCCGCAAGCTCTCTGCCCTCGGTAGTACCGCCGAATATAAGTACTTTACACATTACGATATCCTCTCGGAGTTACCATTTTTCCACCTATCACTCTGGTCTCTGAATTACCGATAAATACTGTGGTGAACATATCCACGTCTGTATCTCGCAACTCTTTGAGTGTCAGTATAAGGCTTTTCTGTCCGTCCCTGCCGATATTTGAAACGATACCGCATACCGTATCAGTTGATCTGTATTCAAGAATGATATCGCAGGCTTTTTGTAAGTAATCTGCACGTTTTTTTGAGGACGGATTGTAGAGAGCAATTACAAAATCGCCATCAGCCGCGCAGTGAAGCCGCTTTTCTATCTTTTCCATAGGAGTTAGAAGATCGGAAAGGCTTATCAGAGCAAGATCATGCGTCATGGGTGAACCGAGAACTGCTCCACCGCTCAGTGCGGCAGTCACACCGGGTATGACCTCAATATCAACCTCAGGATAGTCTTCCGACAGCTCAAAAGCAAGTCCAGCCATACCATAAAGCTGACTGTCACCACTGCATACAAGAGCAACAGTCTTCCCATCTGCCGCTGTTTTCAGAGCTAGTTCAACACGTTCACGCTCCTGCCTCATACCTGTGGAAAGGCACTCCTTTTCTGGATAAAAACGTTTTATCTGCTCTATGTAGACAGTATATCCAACAACAATATCGCTGCGAAGTATCGCCTTTTCTGCCTCGATAGTGATACCGTCCCTGCTTCCACAGCCTATTCCTGCAACATAGAGCTTCATAGCTGCATCTTCCTCTCAAAATCAAGATATACTGTTTTTTCCGCTACAGCAACAGTGACTCCGTCAGCAGCGAACTTTTTTACAATGAGCTTTCCACCACTGCAAAGAACTGCGCTTCTTTCACAGACATTATCTGCGCCCGTCGTTTCAAGCACAAAATCTGAACTATCAAAATCTCCTGTGACCTTCATCAGCTCCTCAGCCGAGTAAGTACTCATTTTAAAACCGAATCTGCTGCAAAAATCGCAAAGACCTTCTTCATCTTTCTTGATATCTATTGTTGCGACCTCCGATATCCTATTGATATCAATATTATTCTTTTTCAACACATCATTTACAGCACTGTTTATAGCGTCGGCAGAAATACCTTTTTTGCAGCCGATGCCAAGAACTATGTTACGCGGTACAAGATTGAGCGTTACTGGAAACGGCTTTTCGTCAATATTCGTACCTACACAAATACCCGTTCTGCAAACACCAAATTCAGTAAGCTCCGAAGGCAGGCCGCTATGCTGATATGCACTGGAAAAACCTATTTTTTCGTCATCGAGGACTTCTGCAGCTATCTCCTTTGCAGCTTTAAAATCAGTTATTATAAGGTCGTTCGCAGCTGCAAAGCTGTCAGGAGAAAAACGTCCTCCGGAGTCAGTGGCAGTAGTTATGACTGCCGTAGAGCCAAGTCCCTCAGAAAGTATCTCCGCAAGACGATTAGCCCCTCCGATATGCCCTGAAAGAACTGGGATAACATATTTGCCGCTATCGTCCATAACTATAACCGCAGGGTCGTCCGCCTTTGTGCCGAGATATGGAGCAATGGCACGTACCGCTATACCACAGGCACATACAAATATGAAAGCGTCAGAACGCTCGAAAAGTCTTCCTACCATGCTGCCCATATTCCAGAATACAGCAGAATCATCATCGGTATGCTTATGAAAACAATATCGGCTCACCTTATGTTCTCCGCCAAGCAGCTCACGAACTCTCAACGAGAGCTGCCTGCCGTTCTCAGTGACCGAAAAAACAGCTATATTCATGTACCTTCTGCCTTTCTGAAACCAGTTTCAAAATTTTTATCGTAGAGCTTTGAAAGCTCATAATCATCGCCGAGAAAATCACCAACCGTAATAAGGGCTGTTTTAGTGATACCATTTTTCCTTGCTGCTTCCGCAAGAGTTCCGACTGTACAGCGGACAATCTTCTCATCGCTCCATGTAGCCTTATATACTATAGCAGCATGTGTATCACTGCTGTAGCCTCCGCTTATCAGACGAGCTGAAAGTTCCTCCGTCATACCGGCGCTGAGGAATATGACCATAGTTGCATTATGCGCCGCAAGGCTTTCAATGCTCTCCTTTGCCGGAACACCTGTACGTCCTGCCATACGTGTAAGGATAACTGTCTGTGATACATCAGGGAGGGTATATTCAGCCCTGAGAGCTGCCGCAGCTCCACAGAAGGAGCTTACTCCGGGAGTAATATTGTATGTGATATGAAGTTCATCAAGCCTGTCCATCTGCTCACGTATCGCACCGTATATAGAAGGATCTCCTGTATGGAGACGTACTGTATCCTTTCCCTCTGCTTCGGCGTTCTTCATGACCTCTATAACCTCGTCAAGGTGCATGGTAGCACTGTTGTATATCTTACATTCAGGCTTTGCATAATCAAGGAGCTCAGGATTTACAAGAGATCCTGCATATATTATAACATCAGCTTTTTCAAGAAGCCGCTTTCCTCTTAGTGTAATAAGGTCGGCAGCTCCACAGCCTGCTCCGACAAAATCAACCATTTTCTTCCTCCGTTATCGCCTTGATAAGTTCGTCAGCAAGTGAAGTCTTTACAAGCAAGTCGCGTTTATACGAAAAAGAAACTGCGCCTATCTTGACCTCGGACTTTACACGATTCTGCAAATAGAAGTCCATACGTTTTTCAAGAACTTCCGCAGTCTTATCAAGATATCCTGCTTCGTCAAGTATATCCATTGCCGCATCAACTGTAGCGCAGTCAGGTAGCTGTTTCAGTGTATCTGTGTCAGCTCCAGCAAGAACACCACAGGTAACGAGCACATCCATACGACCGTCAGCACAGGAGGAATGAGTATTCATTATGCCTGCTCCGAGCTTTACAAGTTTGCCGATGTGACCGACGATAAGGATTGTCTCAAATCCAAGCTCTATGCTTATATCTATTGCTTCGCCTATGAAGTTGCTGCACGTAACGCTTCTTTCAAGTGAAAAAGGCATTTTTTCCTGAACGAAGCTCTCACTGTAGTTGCCTATAGTCAGCAGCATATTCTTCTGACCCTCTGCACGTCTCATGTTTGCTTCTGTACGGATAGTTTCGATAAGAGCTGAATTGCTCATAGGTTCAACGATGCCGCTCGTTCCTATTATCGATATACCGCCCTCAATACCCATACGTGGATTATATGTCTTTTGGGCAATCTCTTCTCCGCCTGGCACGGAAATAATTACTTTAAAACCGCCAGAATATCCATATTTCTCAGCCATATCCATGACCGCTCGGCTTATCATTTTACGTGGTACTGAATTAATAGCGGCTTCCCCCACGGGCTGGTCTAGTCCTGCCTTAGTCACTCTGCCTATGCCCTCGCCGCCAGCTATCTCAACTCCCGAAGCAATAAGCGAAACCTCAGCGCATACACTTATCCCGTTGGTTATATCAGGGTCATCTCCGCTGTCCTTTATAACTGCACAGGAAGCTCTTCCTTCATCTATCACAGGCTCTGTTATATCAAGGCACAACTTTACGCCTTTAGGTGTCATAAGCTCAGCATAAACTGCCTTTTGACCTGTCAGCAACATTTCTGCAGCTGCCATAGCTGCCGCAGCCGCGCATGAACCTGTAGTATAACCACACCGAAGCTTCTGCGAACCTTTGTATATATATTCTTCAAGCTTCATTTCTGCTCTCCCTGTCAGTAATTATAAATAAGGTAAAATATCCTGGAGTTTCAGGCATATCGTCAATAGACACATACAGTCTTTCATCAGGAAAGCCACAGTTCACAACAGCTTTTGTATGTTCTGCAAGTCCTTTACTGCGTAACAGTGAGATAAGCTCCTGTGTATGTCTGCCTGCTTTCATTATCACTTTTGTTCCGCTAAGTTGAAGAGAGTTCTCAATACTGCTGGAGCTGTAAGGGATTATATGCAGCTCCTCACTTCCAAGACAAAGCGGCTCAGCAAGAGCGGCTGTCGCAGCCGAAAAACTCGTTACACCTGCGCATACCTCCACATTGAAGCCTGCCGTCCTTACGCTATCTGCAATATAACAAAATGTTGAGTAAATCGATATATCCCCAAGCGTCAGGAAAGCAACATCATTGCTTTTAAGTTCTGTACATAGCTGCTTCACCGTCACAGAATGAGCCCTATCTAGGATATCCTTATCAGAAGCCATTGGAAAATCCAGATATATCACTCTCTTGGCTGAAATATCCACCGTCTGCTCCGCAATAGAGAGAGCAACTGAATTCTCTCCTCCAGTACGCGGAACGGCTATAACACTGCATGCTTCAATGATACGAACTGCCTTGAGTGTTATGAGCTGAGGATCACCTGCCCCCACGCTCACACCATAAAGTGTTCCCATCATTCCTTCATCAGTTTAGCCGACACGGCTATAAGCTGTTCCATATCAAGCTGCTCTATTCGTGCTGCCTCGGGAAGCCCCTCGGCTTTAAGCGCTTCGTATACCTTTTCCTTAGGTATTCCAATTACCGATGACAGCGAATTGGCAAGTGTTTTTCTCCTTTGTGAAAAGCCTGCCTTGACTAACTTGAAGAAGAATCTCTCACTCTCCTCATCAAGGCGACGTTCGCCATTAAGGTCTATCCTCATCACCGCAGAATCTACGTTGGGTGCCGGCATGAAACTACCCCGTGATACGTCAAAGAGCTTTTTCACCGTACCGTAGTAATTCACTCCAACGGTTATAGCTCCGGAATCGCGTGAGCCTACCTTTGCACAAAGACGCTGTGCAGCTTCCTTCTGTACCATTACCGTTATTGATTCTATCGGCAGTCTGCTCTCAAGGAGCAGCATAATAATGGGGGACGTAATATAGTAGGGCAGATTTGCACAAACCGCCACTTGAAGCCCCTTGAACTCTTCGTTGATAAGCTTGTGCAGATCGCACTTCATTACGTCCTCGTTAATTATCTTCACATTTTCAAAGTCGGCAAGCGTTTCTTCAAGAATAGGAAGGAGACGCGTATCTATCTCCACCGCAACTACCTTGTCAGCACGTTTTGCAAGCTCCGCCGTAAGAACTCCTATACCAGTTCCTATCTCAAGTATCCCGAAGCCCTCGCAAGCATTGCCGCTTTCTGCTATTTTCGGACATATATCAGGATTGATTATGAAATTCTGTCCCAGCCCCTTTGAAAAGCTGAAGCCGTGACGGGACAGAATATCCTTAACAGTTCCGATATTAGTTAGATTCATCAGTTACTCCTTAAACACTGTGGCGTTCCTTTTCGGAAAACTCACTGCGCTTGGCGTCATTGAGTTTTTCCATAGTATTTACCAGATAATCCGTGGAACGGTAGACTCTCTGAAAATCCATATCCTTGAAGTAGACTTTCAAATCCACGAATTCGCCGTCAATGATAATATCCATCTGCCCGATCTGTCTGCCAGTATACTTTTCCGCCGCGTACTTTATATACTCGTCGATCTCATGTCTGTCCATTTCTCCGCCGATAACATTGATCTTCATACGATGCCTCCTGTTCATAGATAAGAATTTTCGTATCCCTCGTTTAACCTAAGGATACAGTTTATTCGTTTATTACACTGAGCTTTTCAGCCAGTTCAGCCTTTGCTATAACCTTTTCATTTCCGTCCTTTCCGATAAGCAGAAGTTCCTTGCCGTTAGAGCATATCACACCCTCATCGCATAGAGTATAGTCAAGAACTCCTTTGCAGAGTACAGTCTCCGTCTCGTCTGGACTTATCCTTACAAGAACACGGCTTCTCGGAAATATCCCCGGATTCTTGTCACCAGCTGCAGCGTTTTCCTTTTCGTTCTTTTCTGCTTCACGAAGTCTTTCCTCGAAA